>NZ_JBSFUU010000053.1:0-69022 GCF_053591955.1 Streptomyces sp. NPDC002845
TCGCTTCTCCAACAGGTAGGGAACGTAATCGCTTCTCCGGGGGAACCCCTTGTATCGAGGTGAAGGGCCCGGACGGGGACGAACTGCACCACGGGGCCCCGATCGTGCTGCGTGCGCAGATCGTGTCGGCCGGGGCCGGGCTTTTTCTTGTTCTCCTCCGCCACGGACTCCCGAGCGGGATGGCCCATGAGGTGAACTCTGCGCGGGTCCACCTCGAACGCCGGCTGGCCGATATCGGATCGGCCCCGATCACCGTCATATCTCTCGTAGGCTGTGTGATCGCTCTGCTCGGCGTGAACCGTGGGGGTCGGCAATATGGCCGCCGGATGGCACCGAAGTATGTGAAAGCCGGGGACTTCCAACAATGCCCCCGCTGTCACACAGGGCACGAGGATGCATCCGAGTCAAAAAATCGGCTACGGTTGCCGGCATGGCTGGCCGTCCCCGCAACGCCGTGATCCTCACCGAGGACGAACGGGCCGCACTGCTGATGTGGACCCGCAGCCGCGCCTGCTCACAGGCCCGGGCCCTGCGTGCGCAGATCGTGCTGGCGTGCGAGGACGAGCCCACGATCACCACCGTGGCCAGGCGCCTCGGTGTATCCCGTGACATGGTCGGCAAGTGGCGCGCCCGCTTCCTCGCCGAACGACTGGACGGCCTGGACGAGCAGCCCCGTCCCGGGCGGCCTCCCACGGCCGACGACGACACCGTGGCGCACGTCCTCGTCCGCACCCTCACCCCGCCTCCGGCTGGTGCCAGGCAGACCTGGTCGACCCGTTCCATGGCGGCTGAGACGGGCCTGAGCCAGAGCACGGTCAGCCGGATCTGGCGGACCTACCGCATCCAGCCCGGAGAGCGCGTCACGGCCGGGCCGCGCCGGGCGTGGTCCCTGCCGGACCATGCCGAGGAGGTGGTCGGTCTGTTCATGGCCCCACCGATGTGCGTGCTCGCCGTAACGGCCCGGGCGCGGGCGAGCAAAGCCGTGCGCACCTCGGCGGCGACCGCCACGGGCCGGCTGTTCGGCCAGGACCGGGAGGCGTCCCATGTGTTGGCCGTGGCCTGCGCCTTCGCGGCGCTGCGGGGC
This sequence comes from Streptomyces sp. NPDC002845, assembly GCF_053591955.1. Classification (NCBI taxonomy): domain Bacteria; kingdom Bacillati; phylum Actinomycetota; class Actinomycetes; order Kitasatosporales; family Streptomycetaceae; genus Streptomyces; species Streptomyces sp. NPDC002845. Next base: position 1,085 of record NZ_JBSFUU010000053.1, read on the forward strand.
AAGCAGCACACGGAGGACGCAGGTGGGGAGGACCGCCCCGCTCTGCGCGCGTTCCTGGACCAGGTGAGGTCGGCAGCGGGTGCCGGGGCAGTCGTGCACCTGCTGTCGCAGGGTGTACCGGCGGAGGCGTGCCACGCCCTCGAGCGGTCCGACGCGGACGTGCCGCCGCGCCTGCGCTGGCATCGCGCACCCAGCCCGGCGGCGTGGACCGACGAGACCCGGCACCTCCTTGCCACCGATGCTCATCCCGCTCGCGAGGCCGTACCCGACCAGCACCGCCTCCGCGACGCGCTGCTGTCCTGGTCCACGACATGGACCCCCTCCGCAGCCCCCTTCACTCGGATCCCCGCTCCGCGCACGCCGTACGACATTCCGGCCATCTGCGGCCCTGACAACGACTCGGATGCTCCCGCCGGGCGCGCACCGGGGGACCTCACGATCTCGACGGCGACCCAGAGCACATCCCCCGACGCTCCGCCCGGCGCCCCTGTCACCACCGACCCCGTCGTGGGCATGCTCCGCGAAGCTGTCCTCGCCGGTCCCTGCCGGCCAGGCGACCGGGTCCGCGAGGCGCCGCTCGCGACCCGCTTCGGCCTCTCACGCCGCGTCGTCCGCGCGGGGCTGCGGGCGCTGGCCGAGGAGGGCATGCTCGACCTGCTCCCGGGCGGCGCGACCGCCGTCCCCGCCATCACGGCGAAGGACGTCCTCGATCTCTACGCCCTGCGCGCCAGCCTCGGTGCGCTGCTCATCCGCCGCGTCGCCATGCTCGGCCCCGAGCGCCTCGCCCCGGCCTCGGCGGCCCTGGCGGAGGTCCGCGCCGCCGCCCGGGACAACGACCACGCCCGCATACGTGAAGTCGACCTGCGGTACCAGGACGCCCTCGCCCGTACCGCGGACCTCCCGCAGGCCGCCCTCACCTTCGAACGCCTCACCGCCCGCCTGCGGATGTTCGTCACGGTTCTGAACATGGACTACAGCCAGGCCTGCGACACCATCGCCGACGAGGACACCGCCGTTCACGACGCCTTGCGCGACGCCGACGGAAACGAGGCGGCCCGTCTGTGGCGAGTCAAGATCGAACGCTGTGTCCGCTACATGATCGCCCAGCTCCCCGAGGACGACGTCGCTCCACACGTGTGGGCCACCCTGGCGGGCAGACCACGCCTGCGTCCGGAGGATGCGCGAAGCGCCGTGCACTGACGCGGAGACCCCTCGGCCCGCCGTTTCCAAAGGAGTTGGCGGCCGGGACTTCACCGCCGTGGCCGCCCTCTTCACCATGCGGTGGCACCTCAAGCCGGTCAGCACCCGGCGCCGCGTGCTGGTCATGGTGTCCCGCTACGGCCACTGCCGCAACGGCCTGCTCTTCCGCACCCGCAGCGGCGACCTGCCCATCGACGTGGTCGCGGTGGTCTCCAACCACCGCGACCACGAGGCACTCGTCGACTGGCACGACATCCCGTTCTTCCGCGTGCCGGTCACCGCCGCGACCAAGCCCGAGGCCGAAGCCCGACTCCTGGAGATCATCGACTCGTTCGACGTCGACCTGGTCGTGCCGGGGGTCCGTGAACCCCCGGCCACCGCCCGCCTACTTGACGTTGGGCACCCTCAGCCTGTCCCAGCTCACCTTGCCCGGGATGCCGTCCGCGTCCTTGCCCTTGAAGCCGAGCTTCTGCTGCCAGGCCTGGTAGGACCGGCGGTCGGCCTCGCTCCACCGGGGGCCGGGTCCCACCTCGTAGCGGCTGCAGCCCTCGGCGACGAGACGGCGTCCCATCGCGGTGATCACCGCGGACCGCTGGCCGATGTGGAAGAAACCGCTGCCCGGGAACGGCTCGTACTTCGGCTTGGGCGCGGGCTTCGGACCGGGCTTCGTGCCGGGTTCCTTGCCGCCGCCTCCGCCGCCTCCACCGCTTCCGCCTCCGCCGCCCTTCAGCCGCTGGGCGATCCGCCTGCGCATGCTGTCCATCGTGAAGCCGCGCGGGTCCACCTTGCCCGGCTGCCACTCCTTGTGGCCGATGACGGAGCGCTCGCTCCAGCCGTGGTGACGGCAGATCGCGGCGGAAACCTTCTCGATGGCCTCCTTCTGCGCCTCGGGCCAGCGGTCCTTGCCGTCGCCCATGTTGATGCACTCGAAGCCGTAGAAGTGGCGGTTGCCGTCGGTGTCGGCCTCGTTGTCGGACGGCAGTCTCGACTCGTTGACCACGGCCCGCAGGACGTCGCCGTCGCCGAGGCCCGCGTGGTTGGCGCGGCCGTTGCCGACGAGGTGGACGTGGCCCTTCTTGTCGATGACGCCGTGGCAGAGGGGGCCGGGCAGGTTGGAGTGGCCGTTGTAGCAGAGGCTCACGGAGCCGTTGGTGCCGGAGGTGACGGTGTGGTGGATCATCACGCCGTTGACCGGGCCCCAGGGTCCCTTCGTGTTGCGGTTGTGGGTACGCCAGCTGCGGACCTCGTGGACCGTCAGGCCCTCCGCGCGGAGTATCTGCACCATTTTGGAGGCGCTCAGGGGTGTGGCCATCACTCGTCTCCTTCCGTCGCCGTCTCCACCTGCGCCTGCGCCTGCGCCTGCGCTGTGCTCTGCGACCTCCCGTCCGAGGGGTCGGCCTCAGCCGCCTGTTCCTCCCGGCGGGCCTGTTCCTCCGCCGCGAGGGCAGCCTCGTCCGCGGCGGGCATGCTGCTCGCCGCCGGGCCGAAGGCGAGCCGCAGGTCCACGGCGCCGGCCTCGCCCTTGACGAGGGCGAGCGGGGCGAAGTGGCGGGCAATGCCGGCGGGCGCCTGGAGCAGGGGGCGGCGGGCCGGGTCCATGGGCCATTCGACGCCGCCGGTGGCGGTGCGGGCGGCGACGACCCAGTGGTCGCCGGTGCGGTAGGTGCCGCCCTTGGCGAAGTAGACCTCGACGCCGTCCTCCAGAGGCAGCCACTCCCCCTCCGTGACGGGTACGGCCCCGCCCCGCAGCGCGGTCGTACGGCCCTTGCGCTTCGGGCCCGCCCGGTGGTCCCAGCGGCGCAGGAACGGGTGGAGGTGGGGCAGCCGTCCGACGCCCGGCTCCGGCTCGGCGGACAGACGCACCCGGCGGCCCGGCAGGTCCAGCTCCTCGACCCGCAGCAGCGGCAGGGGTTCGAGGCGGGAGGCGTACGCGGTGTCGGTGAACTCGACGTGGTCGCCGACATCGAGGTCCAGCTTGTCGTCGTGGCCGAGGGAGGCCAACTGCACCCAGGTGCCGTCGAGTTCGTCGACCGGGAAGACCACGGAGCCGTTCTCGCGGGACCACTTGAAGGTGGCGTCCTTGGCCTCGCCGCCCTCGTGGACCTCGACGCGGTACAGCTGGTTCTCCGGGCCCCGGTAGCGGGCGTCGGGCTTGACCAGGCACGGGTCGTCGTCCGCGTGGTCGGGGCGCTCGCTGCGGGCGGCCAGGCGGGCGGTGTGGGCGGCCCGGCGCTGGGCCCAGCGGGCGAAGGCGGCGCGGACGACCTCCTTGGCCGGGTCGGCCTCCTCGATCTCCAATGCGGCGAGGGACAGCGGCAGTACCTGCCAGACGACCTTCGCTCGTACGGCCGTGTCCGGCATCGCCGCGCCGAGGGCGACCTCGCGCAGCGCCGGGTCCTCGGCCGCGTTCACCGTGCGCTCCCAGACCTTGAGGTAGACCACGAAGGGCGCCTGGGCAGGCGAGGGCAGCCGGTCGCCGGGCTTCTCCGGGTCGCGGAAGCCGTCGGGCTGGTCCCAGTAGGTCCAGTACGCGGGCGGCCGAACCTCCTGAGTGGAGTCCTCCGCGTCCTCGTCCGGTACGGGGACGCCCGGCGCCGGGCGGTCCGCGTGGCAGAGGATGCCGTCGACGTAGTAGCGGCCGCCGTGGATGTGGAGGGTGTCGATGTCGTGCTTGCCGCCCACGTACTCGATGCGGAAGCCCGCGGCGTCGCGCGGTCCGCCGTGCGGTCCGATCAGGTCGGCGGCGAGGGTGCGGGTCTGTTGGACCTGGATCGCGGTCTGTTCGTTGAGGTCGGCGTCGAGCTGGACGCGGCCCTGCTGGGCGATGACCGCGGAGTAGTGCCGCTCCGGGCGGAGGGTGGAGCGGGAGAGGTCAGCGTGCATGAAGGGGGTCCCCCTGGTTCGAGAAGTGCGGGTTCACAAGGCCGTTGCCTGGCTCAGGTGACAAAGAAGATCCCGGCGTCCGTGCCCGCGGGCGTGTACTGAGCGAGCCGCGCTCGCAGCCCGTCCTCGCGCTGCGGCCGGTACAGGTCGTGGAAGGCGCCCATCTCGGCACCGTCGTCTGCGCCGCGCCGGATCTCCTCGGCGCACTGGTCCGCCAACTGCCCGTACCAGGGCGTCCCGTAGCGCTCGGAGGCGAACAGCGGCCGTACGCGGGCGGCCTGTCCGGGGCCGGCCAGGTCCGGTTGGCAGCGGTGCCGGCGTGGCGTACGGGATCCGGCGGGGACGTAGCTGAAGCGCAGGCAGCCGATGCCGCGCCGGGCCACGTGGAGCTTGCCCGTGAAGACGGAATTCTCGGCGATCTTCACAGCGTGGGTGTGGATCTCGCCGATGACGGTGGCGCGGTGGAGGTGGAGCACGGCGTGGGCGTGGCGGCAGTCCGGGGCGGACAGGGCCTCACGGTCGTTGCCGGTGGCGTCGAGGATGCTGTCGCGGAGGTGGATGTCGAGGGGTTCCTCGGTGACCTCGTCGCCGATGACCTCGATGGTGCCGAGGATGCTGTGTTCGATCTGGAGGCAGGCGGTGGTGCGCTCCAGGACGATGCTCGGCTCGTCGGGCGAGTGCGGCTCGCACTCCGGCTCCAGGGACCAGCCGGGCACGAGAGTGCTGTGGCGGACGACGACGGCGCCCATCGGGCCGGTGACGTTGATGCCGCGCCCGGCGACCAGGAGACCGTCGAGGACGATGCGGGGCCGCTCGTGCGGGGCGCAGTCCTGTGACACCGCACGGATGTTCAGGGCGTCCGGGCGGTTGCTGTACCAGTCGAGGAGGCGGATGACCGGGCGCGTGCCCTCGGCCGCCCGCACCTCCAGCCGGTCGCCGGGGTCGAGGTCGAAGTCCAGCTGTTCCTGGTAGGCGCCGCTGTGCGTGATCTCGATGATGCCCTCGGGGCCGCACCGGTCCGCCCGGCGGTCGTTCTGCCAGGCCCGGTACGCGTCCATGATCTGCCGGTACGACTCTCCCGGCCCGACCCGGTAGAACGCGGCCTCCGGCCGGGGCTGCCGGTCCTCACGGTCGTACTCACCGCCGCCCATGTCGGCGCCGAACGCGTAGTGGTAGTCCACCCACACGCCCTGCCGTGGCGCCGAGCGCGACCCGAACGCGATGCGGCCGAGCTCCGGGTCGACGGCCACCTGGCCGCGCCTGGGCCGGTAGCGCCAGTCGGACAGGTCGGCGACGACGATGTCCTGCGGCGGTACGGGCTTGTCCTCGCCGTCGCGCCGGATGACGAGGCTCTTGCCGGGGCCGTAGTAGTCGGCCGGGCGGTCGTGGAGGAGGCGGCGGGTGATGAAGGCGGGAACGTTGTCGACCGTGGCGAGGTGCGTGGGTGACGGTTCCGGGACCGGCCTGGTGACCAGGGGGGTGTCGTTGCCGAGGATCGAGAAGGTGTAGAGGTTGCGGGCGCGGTCGATGCAGTACGCCGGGGACCGCGTCAGCGCGTACGACGTGAGCCGCCAGACGAAGAGGGCGACTCCGGCCGGGGTCCAGCCGCCCTGCCTCTTGGGTGAGTCGGCGCGACGGACATCGACCGTGCGGGCCGTGGTCCCGAACGGGCCGCCCGCGAGAGCGAGTTCGGAGCCGTCGCGGAGGTCGACGAGACGGCCGCGTTCACCGCGATGAATTTTGTTTCCTTCGGTCCCGTACAGCTTGACGGGCTGGGTGTGGGCGACGAGCCGGGACAACTCGACCGCGCGGGCGGGCCAGTTGGTGACCTGCTCGGAGAGTTCCTCCAGGAGGTGGAGGGTGCCCTTGCGGCGGCGGTTGGCGACGGTGGCGGCCACGTCGCGGCGCGGGGCGATCGCCTCGGCGAGGGCGGGGCGGCCGCCGTCGTGGAGTCCGGTGGTGAGGACGCGTTCGTAGCCGGGCAGGGTGCGGTGTCCGACGAGGTCGCCGAGGTACGGCAGCACCCAGGGGGCGGCGGTCTCCACGAAAAGGTCCTCGTAGCCCTGCTGGACGCCGTCGCGGACACGGTCGAGCTGCTCGGCGACGACCGCAAGCAGGGCGCGCAGCGGTTCGCCCTCCTCGGAGTCGCGGAGCAGGTGCCAGCGGGGCAGCAGTTCGGCGAGTCCCTCGGGGGCCCTGACCGTTGCCGCGGCTGCGGTCTCGAACTGGACGTCGGGGGACATCACTTGACCTCCGTCAGAATCAGGGTGTCCGCGGCCCTCGGCGACAGCAGCGCGAGCTGGGCGGGGCGGATGCCGCGGAAGACGCACACCGATCGGCCCTTCGGCAGGCGCCGGGTGTCGGTGATGCCGGGGTTGAGGCGCAGGAGTTCGGCGAGCGGGATGCCGTACCGGGCGCAGACGGACGACAGGGTTTCGCCGTTCGCCGCGCGGACGGTGTGGGTCTTCTCGTCGTACGTCGCCGGGCGCGCCGGGACCGATGCCTTCGGTTCGCCGGGGCGGGCGAGCAGCTCGGTGAGCTCCTCGGGGGTCCCGGACGCGGGGACGCCGGTGAAGACGTCGACGTCCACGTGGTCGACGCCGGGTACGGAGTGTGCCGTGGCGAGGACGTCGGAGAGGCGGGCCGGCTGTGCCAGCTCCCGCCCGTCGAAGCCGAGTCGGCGCAGCAGGGCTTGGCGCAGCCGGGGTTCGACGATCTCCCAGGCGTGGTCGGGGGCGACCTTCACCTTGGCGGCGATCAGCAGGAGGACCAGTTCGCGTACGTCCACGCGGACGGGGAGGTTGGGGTCGCCGTACTCGGTGAGGGCGCCGCGCAGCGCTCTGATCGTGTCCGAGTCGCCGCCGATCGGGACGTCGTCCGTGCCCGCCACCGTCACCTGCAGCACGCGTCGGCGTCCGTCGAAGAGTTCGCGGGCGGCGGCCCGGCCGATGCCGGCGCGGGAGCGGGCGAAGTCCTCGTAGTCGACGGCCGAGACCAGCCGGTCCAGGGCGGAGACGGCGAGCGGGATCGTACGCCGGGTCAGGGCGGGTCCGTCCGCGTCCGAACCGCCCGTGGCCGGGCGGGGGTTGGTGACCGAGGTGACGCCGAGCGGCCGGGTGAGGGGCTGGGTGATCCGGTCGGCCGCGACGTTGGCCGCCTTGCCGGTGCCGAAGCGGTAGCGGGCGCGGACGTTCTCGTGGCCGCTGGGCAGGCGGGCGCCGTGGACGCCGTCGCCGAAGGTCACCGTCGTACGGCCGTCGGCGGTGGAGCCGGTGATGTAGACGCGCTCGCGGGGGCCGCGTCCGGCGAGGCTGTCGACCTCGTGCCACAGAACGCCGTCGACCCGGACCTCCAGCACCGGGGTGGCACCGAGGGGGTTGTCGTCGGCGAGCCAGGTGAGCGGGGTCTGCCAGAGCGCGAACGTCTGGTTGACGCGGTCGGAGTCGCCGCTGCCGATGGCCTCTTCGCGGCTCTCGCCGTGGGTGGCCTCGACGACGTTGCCGAGGATGCGGACCGTCTCGCGGCGGTAGCGGTGGGCGAGGTCGGCGGTCAGGGTCAGGCGGGTGTGGACGTGGTCGCCGGGGAGCCGGGGGTCGACGGCCGGGTCGGCGGTGGCGATGGTGACCACCTCGGTGGCCCGGACTCCGGCCGTGCCGGGGATGTCGCTGCGCTCGCCGCCGACGATCAGTGTGCGGCCCGGCCGCAACCCGTCGTACAGCTCGGCGAGTTCGATCTCGTTGCCGTGCACGTCCTCGCCGAGCGGTTCGTCGGCCAGGCGCAGGGGCTCGCCCGCCGCGTGCACGGTGGTGTCGCGGATGTGCGAGAGGAGGACGTCGAACTCGTCCAGCCAGGGGTCGGCGAGGGTGAGTTCGGTGCCGCGGCCGGTGATGCCGTAGTTGGTGTACGCGGCGGTGCGGGCGGCGACCACCTGGGTGGTGACGAACGCGAGTTTCGCGTCGCCGGGCAGGCCGTTCTCGGCGCCCTTGGCTGGGCGTTCGATGGCGACCCAGCTGCCGACCGTGATGCCGTCGTGCACGGTGTCGAGCCGGAGCATCCGGCGGTTGACGGGCTCGGGCTTGGCGGCGATGACGATCTCGACGTTGGGTTCGGCGCTGCCCACCGTGTACTTCAGGCCGACCTCGTACTCGCCGTGGGTGAACTGCTCGGAGCCGCCCGGCCGCAGGGCCCGCTGCTCGGATGTGCCGTTGTGGAGGCCGACGTGGATCAGGCCGTTCTCGTCCGGCCGTGACACGAAGAGGGTGCGCTCGGGCAGGCCCTCGCCGAGGACGGCCGTGACGCCGGGCTCCTGGGAGTCGGTGGGGCGGCGGTTGAGCCAGCTCAGGTCGCGGTCCTGGCCGGAGCGGGTGGACAGGTTCACCTCACCCGTGCCGAGGTGGAAGGTGACCGGCTGCGCGACCGGCAGGTTCTCGGCGCGCTGGTCCGAGCTGTTGCCCTCGGTGTACTGGAACTCCGCCCGGAGGGGCACCTTGCCCGCCGTGTCGTACACGACGCGCATGCTGACCAGTACGGCGCCCGTGAGCGGCCAGTCCGCGGTGCGGATGACCCGGCCCCGGTCGTCCTGGACCGGCTTGAGCGGGGCCGTGGCGCCGAAGGGTGCCGCGGTGACGCGCATGGCCAGCAGTTCGCGCAGCGGCTGCGGGGTGCCAGGGGCGGTGGCCGCCGTGCGCCAGGCCGGGTAGAGGGTGCCGAGGGCCGGGTCGAGGGCCGAGAGCAGCCGGGCGGTGTCCGTGCCGGGGCGCTGGGCGCGGGTGCCGTCGCGTCGTGCGGGGGTCGAGGCGCGGAGGGCGGGGAGCACGGTGCTCAGGGCCTGGAGGGCGGCGGCGCGGGGGTCGGGGGTGGCCCTTGCGGTGACCACCTCGGGGGACTCGGCCTGCGCGGGTGCCAGCTCCAGGGCTCGCTCGGCGAGTTCCGCGAGGACGGCTTCCAGCTGCTCGAACCAGGCCGCCACGTCCTCGTACGGTGTGGCCAGCACCTGTGTCTCGCCGAGGCTGGCGACGGGTTCCGCGAGGCGGGCCGCGAGCCGTTCGGGAGTCGTCACGTCGTCGAGGTCGTCGCGCAGTGGGGCGAGGACCTGGTCGTCGAAGTCGTCGATGAGGCGGCTGACCGGGCGGGGGTTCGGGACCTCCGGGGTCGGCGGTTCGTCGCCCGGCTCACCGGGGGTGGCTGGCTCGGTGGTCCAGCGGCGCACCTCGTCGACGAGTTCCTTCAGGGTCGGCGGGGCGGACTTCGCCAGGGAGATCGCGGTGATCTCGTCCTCGCGGTCGACGCGCGCCTTCGCCACGGGGAGCAACGTGCGCTCGCCACCGGCCTGTTCACCGAAGACGAAGAGCAACTTGTCGCCGGTCCGGAGGGAGTTGGCAGTGCCGTCGACAAACAGCTCCGAGCGGCGTTCCAGGTCCTGCGGGGTGGCGAGGGAGGGACGGCGGCGGCGTACCTTCAGCTCGTTGAAGTCCCAGCGGGCCGTCAGGTCGCGGCTCGTCTCGAAGGTCAGGGACTGCTCGTCGGCGGACGCGGGCACGCTGTGGGCGCGCGCGCCGCGCGGGATGAGCACGGGCAGGGCCTCGGCGCGCGGGTCGCGTTCGAGGGTGTACGCGAGGTGGGTGGCGGCGGCCACGCCGGGGCGGGGCCGGTGACCGACGAGGCGGCCGAGCAGGACCAGCGAGCGGTGCTCGTCGGCGGTGCGGATGTAGGCCTCGTCGGCGATGCGCTCGGAGTGGAAGGTGAGCAGGTCACCGAGGACGGCGGTGGCGTCGAGCAGGCCGATCGCCGGGTCGTCCGGGGTGCGGACGGTGAGGCCGTTCAGGGCCGGGTACGCGGGTGAGGCGAGCCGGTCGAGGAGGGCGGCCAGGAAGGAGCCGTACTCGCCGACGCGGTAGTCGAGCGCGGTGCGGCCGGGCGGGTTGTGGAGCGGGGCGGGGGCGAGGCGCTCGTCGTGGCCACCGTGGCAGGCGCCGCCGCAGGTGCGGTGGTGGTCGGTCTCGGTCATCGGGGACCTCCCAGGGATATCGCCAGCAGGCCGTTTTCCGGCCGGTCCGGGTCGTTGTCGCAGGTGGCGATCTCCAGCGGGCCGAGCCGCAGCACGCCGTTCTCCCTTTCTCCTCGGTCCTGCTCGAACAGCCGCTGCAGCCGGGTGACGTGGACGCTCTCCACGCCCGGGACCGCCGCGGCGACGGCGACCAGTCGGCTGAGCCGGACCGGTTCGCCGAAGGTCAGCGCGTCCGGGTGGAAGAAGCCGGGACGGCCGGTGCCGAGCACTCGGTAGAGCTCGGCCAGGATCTGCCCGTGCTGGTGGCCGGGCGCGGCGCACACGGTGAGCCCGATGTCGAGCGGTACGAGGCGGGCGGGGCCGACCACGAGGTCGTGGCCGATGCGCCGGTACGGCTCCAGCGACTGGGCGACCGAGTCGAGCAGTTCGTCCGACGGGGCGCCGGTGCCGTACGCGTCGATCGCGATGTGCGCCTCCTGGACACTGCCGGTCCAGCGGAGCTCGGCGGCGGCCCGCTGCACCCCGGGCAGGGCAGCAGCGACGCACTTGTAGTCCTCGGCGGTGACCGCGCGCAGTCGGGTGCGGCGCAGGTCGAGGGGCGCCAACTGGCGTACCTGCTCGACGGGTTCGGGTTCCGTGCCGCCGGTGGCGGGCAGCGGGTTGCGGACCACGGCGGCGGGCGGTGCTTCGCAATCGCCCTGGATGACAAGGTGGTTGATGGCCTCCGCGCCGACGTTGCCCGCGGTGCCGCCGCCGAGCCGGTAGTGGATCGTGAGGCGCGCGCCGGGGGTCGGGCGGGCGCCGTGCCGTCCGTCGCCGAAGCGGAGCGCGAGGCGCCCGTCGTCCTCCAGCTCGCCGACGAAGTGCCGGTCGCGGGAGGTGCTGTCGAGCAGGTCGCGGCGCGGCTCCCAGGTCTCGTCGCCGTGGGTTTCGTCGCCGTGGTGGAGACGTACGGCGGGCAGTGCCCGGCGCGGGTCCTGGGTGAGCGCGGTGGTCGCGGAGCCGCGGAGCACCGGATCGTCGGGGTGCAGCCCGGCCGCGTACGACGGGCCCCAACTGTGCGCGATCTCCCAGGCGATGTGCCCGTCGAGGACGGTGCCCGCGCGGGCCCGTGCCGTCAGGACCTCGACGCGGCTCAGCTTGGCGTCGAGCAACCGGTCGCTGCGGTGCAGGAGTTCGCGCAGGGCGCGGGCGGGGTGGCGGCGAAGCTCGTACCGCTCGATGACTTTCAGGCCGTAGACGACGGTGAGTTCGGCGATCTCCTCGTCGCCGAGTCCGTCGCGGTCGCGGGCGCTGCGCCACAGCTCGACGAGCCGCTGCCGTACCCGTCCCGGGATGGCGGCGATCCGCTCGGCCTGGCCCGCGGCGACCGTCCGCGCGTCGGGGAACGGCACGGCCTGGGTGACGGGCGCGCGGCCGAGGACCGGGCGGAAGCGGGGCGCGATACCGGGGTAGACGGACTGGGCGAGCAGGGTCCGCAGGGCGGCGGCCTGGGCGTACGCCGTGCCGGGCACGACGCGTTCGTGGCGCTGACCTGCGCGTTCCAGGCCGAGTCCGGCGCGGGTGGTCGCGTCCACGCCGACGACCTCGAAGAGCTCGCGGAGGTCGTCGGGGGTGAGGGCTTCTCCGCACTCCGCCTTGCCTGTCTTGTCCGTCTTCTCTGTCAGGGAGTTGATGAGCTTGGCGGGCGCGTTGCCCTCGGTGGGATCGGCGCAGCCGAAGGCGAGCGAAGCGAGATGGGGGTACCCCCGGCCGGAGGCTGGGGGAGGGTCGCAGGGGGCGACGACGGCGGGTACGGGCGGCACGGTGACCGTCTCCGGGAGGCCGGTCAGGGTGCGGCCGTGGTCGACGAGGACGGCGTTGCCGCGGGCGAGGGTGACGTCCTCGACGGGCAGGCAGTCGCGGCCGCCACGGGTGGTGAGGCAGAGCGGGAAGCGGAGCGCGTCCTCGGTGGCCCAGGTGACCTCCAGTACGGGCTGGTCCTCGATGCGGTCGACGGCGGGGGTGACGGAGGTCAGCCGTACGGCCTGACGGTGGGCGGGGTCCGCGTCGCCGGGGGTGCCGGTGCGCGGGCCCTTCACCTCCTCCAGGATCAGCACGTCGCCGGGCTTCAGGTCGAGCCGGCGGTCCCGGCAGGTCTCCGGGTCACGCCACTCGTCGCGCAGGGTGGCGGAGGTGGCGCCCTGCGGCAGGGCGCACACCTCGCCGCCCCAGGTCCACAGGCGGATCGCGTTGTGCGCGACCCTCAGCTCCAACGGGTCGGTGCTGACGACCGGTTCGAAGACCTCCACCGAGCCGCGTTCGTCGAGGTCACCGAGGTCGATCTCGTCGATGACCGTGCCGGGTTCGGGCCGGTCGTGCGGGTCGAGGGCGCGGATGTCGACCGAGGCGAAGCGGTACGTACCCGGGGCGAGCGTGTGGTCGTCGGCGGTCCAGACGGTGACGTAGGCCCGTGCGCTGCACCCGTCGTGCATCGCGTAGTCGATGAGCCGGACGTGGCGGCGTACGGAGACCCGGCGGCGCGCGGTGTCGAGGGACGCCTCCGTGGCCACCGCGTCCTGCTGGTAGCTGATCTGGTCGCCGGTGTACGCGAGCAGCTCGACGAGGGTCATGCCGAGGTCGGCGGGGTTGCGTTCGATCCAGTCGGGGGTGGTGAGCGCGAGCCGGTCCAGGAGCAGCTTGCGGATGGTGTCGTAGTCGCGGGCCGTGTAGTCGATGACGGGGGCGGCCGGGAAGTCCGGTGCCCGTCGGTCGTCTTCCCTGCAGTCGAAGGGAGTTGGGCAGTCGGGGCGGAAGGAGAAGGTGGCGCTGTGGTAGCGCTGGTCGAAGCCGCGGTACGGCTCCGTGCCCGGCCGTCCGTACGGGTCGGTCTCGACGAGGGAGAGCCGGTAGCGGGAGGTGTCGCCTGCCTTGTCGAGGGTGACGTACAAGCGGTCGTCCAGCTCCGGGTCGTCCTCGCGCTCGACGCTGACGTCGACGGCGGTGATACCGGTGATCCGGCGGCCTCCGTCGATACGCACGTTCTCCGCGCAGAGGCCGTGCGGGGCCTTGCCGAGGAACGTGACCGTGAGCAGCAGCCCGTCGTCGCTGACCTCGACGGCGTCGACTCCGTTGAGCTGGGCGGCTCTTACCCTGGCCCGGCGGGAGGTGGTGGATACGGCGCCGGTCGTCATGCCGGCCTCCCTTCGAAGACGTCGTCGCGCCGGACGCCGGTGGCGCGTACGACGTACGAGAGGTACACGCGGACGGTGTTGTCCTCGCCAACCACGTCGAGGGCCTCCACGTCGATGAGGTCGCCGAGCCAGCGCTGCAGCGAGGCCTGCACCGAGAGTTCGAGGGTGCTGACGAGCTCGGGGCTGTTCGGGGCGAAGACCAGGTCGAGCAGGCCACAGCCGAAGTCGGGGCGCATCACACGCTCGCCGGGGCTGGTGAACAGCAGCTGCTCGACCAGGTCGTGGACGTGGTCGCCGTGGGCGGCGTGCGCGGTGCGGCCGCGGCGGTCGGCGCGGAAGGGGAAGGCGATGTCGGTGCGGAGGTGGGTGGTACCGGGGCGGTTGCTTGGGCGGGTGCGTGGGCTCATCGGGCTGCTCATCGGTGGCTCATCTCGCGGCTTATGTCACGGCTCATGTCAGGGTTCATCTGGGAGCTCTGGTGGCCTTGGCGGCTTTGGCGGCCTCGGTGGCCTTGGCGGCTTTGGCGGCCGGCGTGGGTCGGTTCGCGACTCGGCTCGCGGCTCAGCTCGTAACCCGGCTCACGGCTCGGCTCACAGCTCGCCTCGTGCGTCGGCTCGCGACTCATCTCGCGGCTCGTGCGGCGGCTCATCGGACGGTGACCCTTCGCTGCGCGGCTCGGACGACCGGCGGCCCCTGTGGGACGAAGGCCGCGGTGAAGCACTGGGCCGCGGAGGTGTCGAGCAGCACGGGCGCGCCGGCGACGGTGACGCCGGTGCCGTCGGAGGTCCAGCGGACGGAGACGCACGGCGAGGGCACGCCGCCGACGGTGTGCGGGCAGCCGGTGACGACGTAGCTGTGGGCGGTGGTGGCGACGGCGGTGCCCCGGACGAGCACACCGCCGGAGGGTGTGGTGGCGGCGCCAGCGTGGCCGCCGTGCGGGCAGCCGATCACGGCACCGGCGTCGAGCAGACTCCCGGACAATGGTTCTTCCCCCGTCTATCGATTGGAGAGCACGGTCAACTGGCCCTCGTTGATGTCCACTTGGTCGCCGCGCAGGATGATTTCCGCGCCCGCGCCGTTGGCGATGACCACGGCTTCGCTGGTGATGCGGATGTACGCGCCGCCCTGGGCCTGGAGCAGGATTCCCTGCTCGGCGCCGGGCGTGTCGTTCAGCACGATCTTGTGCGCCTGCGGGGTCTGCACGACGACCGGCTTGTTCGGCGCGTTCTCCTGTAGCTCGCGGCGCGCGTCGGGCGGCAGTTCCTCGGCGGCGCCGTACCAGCACCCGGTCCAGACAGGGAAGCTGGGATCCCCCTGCTCGAACTCGACCCAGACACCCGCGCCGGGCGGCGGCACCACGAACTGCCCCGACTGCGGCCCGGCGAACGGCAGGCAGGGCAGCGCCCACGTGGACGGCTCGTCGCCGAGGACGTCCGGTACCTCGACGGTGATACGGCCGATGCGCAGCGGGTCGTCGTTGCTGACGACCCGGCCGCGGAACTTGCCGAGGTAGCGATTGCTGGGTGCCGCCATGGTGAGGTGCTCCTGGTCGGTGGGGTTGCTTGGTGTTACGGCCGGGGTTTACAGCTACGGTTTACGGCCGGACGGTGTCGCTGCGGGCTTCGAGACCCTCTCTGGAGAGGGTGAAGTTCTGCTGGTACGAGCCGGGGCGCAGCATGTGGGTCACGGACTTGACGAAGTAGTCGCCGTCGTAGGCCCGTCCGGAGCCGCGTACGCCGACGAGCTGGCGGGGCTGGAGGATGTACCCGTGCCGGTTGACGTCGAGCGAGCCGGAGCCGGAGACCACGTCGGCGGACACGGCGGCGCGGGCGAGCAGCTCGGCCTCGGCCTGTTCCCGTTGGTGCTTGGCCGTGCCGGGGAGGGTCCTGCGTTTGAGGGCCGGGGTGGGCCGCCTGCCGAGGGGCGGGCGCAGTGGGCTGATCGGCGGCTGCGGAAGGAGGGTCGACTGCCGTGTCCCCGGGTCCTGCCAGCGGGCCTGCGGCTCTTCCCTCGCTGTTCCGTCATAGGCGAAGGTCAGCTGGTCGACGGTCGAGTTGGCGTCCATGTTGACGTTGAGGGCGTGCTGACGGATGCCGAGGCGGACCTCGGGCCCCCAACGGGCGGAGGACTGGCCGGGGTTGGGGCCGGGCTCCAGGTAGAAGGTGTAGCCGTTGGCGCGGGCGAGTTCGGTGACGTACTGCAGGTCGGTGCCCGTCTGGTAGTGCACGCGCAGGTCCTGGTGCGGAGGCTGGGCCACCTTCTCGGTGTAGACGTCGGGCCGGATGCCGTAGTCGGAGTACCGGCGCAGGATGGCGAGGACGCGCTCGGAGGGCGGCAGGTTCGGGTAGCGGGCGGTGCGCTCTTCCAGGTCCATCAGCAGTGTCAGGTCCTCGCCGGTGACAGTGAGGGTGGAGTGGCCGGGCTGGTTGCTGGCGCCGACTTCCTGCCTGACGACCAAGCCGTCGAAGAGCACCTCGGGGGTGCCCTTGACGGTGACGGTGACGACGAGCCGGGTCTTCGGGTCGAAGAACCCCTCCGGCAGGAGCCGCCGGTTGATGATCCCGTTCTTGGTGAGGTCGAAGGCCAGCTGGAACCCGCTGCGCTCCCCGGCGGTGGCGGTGATCTGGGCGGACAGCAGGGCCTCGGTCACCTCGGCGGGGACGGGCCGGGCGAGCTTCGGTCCCATGAGGAGCGTGATGTGCACGGGGCCCCGCCCCACGGGCAGTTCAGACACGCCGGTCTCCTCGCGGCAGCCCGCCGATGGCCGGGATGTCGACGACCCGCCCGGCCTCGTCCGTCAACTCCCGTGGATCGAGTACGGGGTTGGCGTCGGCGATCTGCCACCACTGGCCGGGGTCGCCGAAGTAGCGCTGCCCGAGCAGATCGGGCCGCTCGCCGGCGCCGACGGTGTGCTCCTGCGTTTCCCGCCCTTGTTCGTCGCCGAGCGGGGGCAGCAACCGCCGTCTGGTGTACCGGACTTCGGTCCCGTCGGCCTGGCGGTGGATTCCGATCTCGGCGTCGTGGTAGCGGCTGGTGCGCGGATAGGGATGGGCCCCCGGTATCGCGTCCAGGGCGTTCTCGTACGGTTCGATGTCGGCCATGGTGTTTTTCCCTCAGCCCCTTCCGCTCAGCGCGCCGGCGCCGGTTCCGTTGAGCCCGAGGGAGTCCAGGCTCCCGCCCCGGGCCGCGGCCGCGAGCCGTTCCTTCTGCGCGAGGTGCGCCATGTACAGATCGGCACCGCGATGCCCGGCGGGCAGGTCGCTGACGGTCAGGATCTTCATCCCGATGCTCAGCGAGGCCCGTATCGGATTGAGGTTCACGTCGAACGCGGACTCATTGACGGACAGTTCGGTGAGCCGCACGGGCATGACCCTCTTGCTCCCCCATGTGAAGAGGGTCAACGGCATCTCGATCGGACTGATCTCGATGCTCCCCTGCTGCGACAGCCGACTCGCGGCGCGAAGCTGCGCCGTGGTCGGCTGCACGAGCATTTCGAGGGTGGCGAGCTGCGGGTGAATCCCGTCCGGCGCGGCGATCTCGAACTGGTCGGTGGCGTCGATCTCGGCGGTGAACTTCCACGTCTCCTGGGCGGGGCCTTTCAGGCGAAGGGCCTCGTTTCTGTCTCCGGCGCCGGCCCCTCCGCCACCCGCGTCACCGCTGTCCCCGGCGGATTGGGGGGAGAGGCTTCGCTCCAGGGTGTCCGGGTTGAACTGGAGGACGATGATGCGCTGTGGCGTGCCGGTGTCGGGGTTGACGACGACTATGCCGGAGCGGATGGGTTTGGGGATGTCGGCGTAGCGGGTCATTCCTCATCTCCCGCGACGGAAAAGGCGGTGACGACACTTTCGGCGCGCGTGCGAATCCAGGACTCCGGGTCGGCCTGAGCCATGTTCTGAACGGCCTCCACGAACTCCTCATATCCGGTGTAAGAAACAGCCCACAGTCCCGCGAGACGCATCCGCGCATCCTCGTCGGAGAGAGAGCGACGGATCCTCTGGACGCACCCTGCCGTTGGTTCAGCAGGTGCCGCCAATCCGATCCGAAGGGTGAGCCTCCCTCGTTCGGCAAGATCGGTCTCACCGTCGAATTTCTGATAGAGCTCTTCCAACTGCCAGGGCTCCAGGGCTTCCTTCGCCTGAGAAAGAAAAGGAGACACGGCCTCATCATCAGGACCTGTCAGGGTGATGTATCCGATGCCCGAGGTGGCATCCACGATGTAGTGCACAGAAACCCCTGATTCGGATTGCCAGATCATCTGGCCGTCGACGCCTTCGGTTTGGCTCCTCTGCCTCTGATGGACCAGAGGCCAGCCGAGCTCCTCGGCGAAGTCAGCTACATCTCCCCAGTGCTTGTCGGGGTGCAACACATACCGATGGGTCCGGTACCCGGGTTCAATCATGACCTGTCTCCTCGTGCGCGATAGGGCTCTTGACGCGCAGTGGCGCCGTACATCTCGCGTACTGCGTCTTCGATCCTATTGAACAGCTCCTGCTTGATGGCCCTTTCGCGTTCTTCCGTCCCCACCAGCTTGGCTGCGTTGACCGAGGCCTCCACCTCTTTCTCGATTCCGAAGTCCTTGATCCACCGGGAGACGCTGTCTACATGCCGGTTCGCGAGGTTGTTGGCGGCGTTCAGTGGCCTGCGTTCCCTGTTTCTGCGGCGCCTGGCATCGTCGTTCGTCTCATCGGTGAGGCGTTGCGCTATGGACGCCCGGTCGGCATCGAGCGAGCGCTGTCCTGCTACGTCCTCGTTGAGCAACTCACCCGCCTTTTCGGATCCCTTGAAGGCCGCAGGGATATCCAGGAATATCTTGGTGAGCTGTGTCGGCGAGGCACCGTTCTGTTTCGCCCTGGTGAGGCGCTGCACGACAAGCGCGTTGGAGACGAGTGCCATGGGATCCCGGTCCGCTTCCTGGTTACCGACGATCCATGCGTCCTTGAGCAAATTGACGCGCTGCACCTTTTCAAGGTTGCTGGATTGCGGCTTGCCGCGGAAGTGGTTGTCGAGGTAGTCAACCGCTTCGTTCCACTCGTCATTTTCAGAGAACTCGTCGGCGATTCCGAGGACCGTCTTCCTTTCACCGGTCTCCCGGTCTTTCTTATTGGATGTTTTGTACGCGTGCGCCGACTGCTGTTCCTGCGATATCCCTTCACCAGTGACGATCTTATTTGCGGCCTTGGGACCTGTCTGTTGACGGCGAAGTGCCGGCGGCGGGAGCGCGGGCGATGAGGGGGCAGGAATCTGCTGCCCCTCGTCGAAGAAGCTCATGACCTCTTGTTCCTGCGGCCCCAGCGGAGTCGCCTTGCGTGTGATCCGCGTGACCGCCGGGGGCGGTGTGGGCGCGTTCACCGTGTGCTGAGGGACAACGCCCGGCTGCTTGGGCTGCAGTTGGACGTTCTGGCTCAAGGCGACCATGTTGGGGTCGGATTCGAGTCGAGCCGCCACGTCCTGCAGGAACTCAAGAAGCTCGCGGCGCGGAATGGTGATGCCGAGGGCGTCGAGTACCTTTTCCTTCGGATTGAGTGAAGCCTCGATGTCGAAGCGGTCGCCCTCGCCCGCTGTCAGACTGGTGAGTCGGTACCACAGCCGCATGGTTGCCAGAGCGGCGCGCATGACCGGCCGGCCGGTGCCTCGGCCCAGCATGCTGTTCAGCTTCGGCCGGATCTTCGCGACAATCTTCCGCAGCCGCTCGTCCTTCGACTCCTTCGACTCCTCGTCCTTCTTCCTCTGGTCTCTCTTCTCCTGTTTCCTCTTCTCCCGTTCCTTCTTCTCCTGCTTCTTCCGCGAGTCCTTGCCCTTCGGCTTCCTGTCCCTGTCCCTGTCCTTGTCCTTGTCCTTGGGCTTCTTGCCATCGCCGTCCCGGCCGTCCTTCGGCTTCGAGCCGTCCTTGGGCCTGCCGGAGCTGTCTTTGTCGCCCTTGGGCTTGGCGGGGTCCTCGTCTTTCGGGCGGTTGGGGTCCTGGTCCGGGCGTCGCCGGTCGTCGGCTCGATCGGTGTTCCTGGGGCGGCTGGAGTCGCGGTTGTCCCGAGGGTGGGCCGGAGTCGGCCTGTCGTCCCTGCGCCTGGTGTCCTGGTCCGGGCGGGGGCGTGCGGGTGTGGTGGGGCGGGTGTCCTTGCGGGTGTCCGGCCTGCCGGGCTGGGGGCGGTCGCGGCCGTCGGTGCGGCCGGGGCCCGCGGGGGGTCGGCCGGCGGTCGGGCCGGTGGGCCGGGGGCGATCGGTGCCGGGGCGGGGCTGGGTGCCGGTCCTCGGGCCCGTGGGGGCGGTGGTCGGGGCGCCGGTGGTCTGTTGCTGGGGCTGGCTCTGGGTCCGGTCCTTCGTGTCGCCCTTGTCGTCCGAGCCCGTGGCACCCGGTCCCTTGCCGTCGTCCTTGTCCTTGCCTCGGCCCAGCTTCGCGGCCACGTCCTTCAGGCGGCGGCCCACCTTCGCCACGTACTTGCCTATGCCGGACAGGAGCGCCTGGTAGAGGACTTCGAGGAGGGCGACCACGCCCGCCGCGACCGCCTTGGCGAAGAGGATGCCGGCGCCGCCCATACGGACCGCCTTGAGCCAGTCGAGGACGGCGCCCAGGGAGCTGAGGATGGCGCTGAGGGCGCCCCAGGCCGTGCGGATGGCGTCGATGACCGCCATGACCCAGCCGGCGCCGGGGATGAGCTTCGCCACGACCTTGGTGATGACCAACTCGCCGATGATGAGCGGGAGTTGGGGGACGACGGCGTCCCAGGCCTCCTTGACGATCTTGTCGAGGGTGTAGCTGCCCTTGATGAGCTTGTCGATGGTGGCCTTGGGGACGCCGATGATCTCCTGGATCTTCTCTTGGAACCAGGTCTTGACCGCCGCCGAGACCTCACGGAACAGGTGGTTCTTCGCGCCGTCCACCGCGGAGTTCTTGGCGCCGCCGAGCCAGCCGCCGGGGTCGGAGAGGAAGTCGACGGCGATGAGCATCCACTGACCGAGTGCGCTCAGGAGTTTCGACGCGAATTCCAGGACCGCCTTGACCGCGGCCACGACCGCCTTGATCGCCGCCTGGAGGGCCTTCTTCAACGCGTCGAGGACGCTGCTCAGGAGTTTGCCGATGGCGTCCAGCAGATCCGTGATCGCCTGTTTCAGCGCTGCCGCGAGCCTGTTGACGAGGGCGATCGCCGCGGCGATGAGATCCGTGATGAGCTTCCGGATGCGGTTGGCCAGGTCGACGATCGCCCGGACCATGGCCTTCGCGAACTCGATCAGGTCGTTGATGAAGTTCTTGATCGCGTCGACGATGGCCGTGCGGGCCTCGTTGATCCAGCGCTCGACGGTCTCCTTGAAGTTGCGGATGAAACCGACGACCGCGTCCCGCGCCGCCCGGATGACCCGGACGATCGCGTCCTTGATCTCGATGACCTTCTGCTTGATCCAGTCGAAGGCCTTCGTGACCCAGTTGCCCGACTCCTCGACGGAGGAGTCCTTCTTCTGCTCCGCCTCCCGTTCCGCCTTGTCGCTCTCGTCCTTGATCTTCTTGTCGCTGCCCTCCTTCTCCTTCTCGACGTTGTCGTCGGTCTTCTTCTCTTCGTCCTCGACGTCCTGACGGACCTTGTCGTGCCGCTCGCTCTTCTTGTCGCCGAGCTTGCCGAGTTCCTCGTCCTGCTCCGTACGCCAGTCCTCGCGCTGAGAGGTGACGTCGGCCATCGCCTTCTCGCGCTCACCCGTCTGCGCCTCGGTGCCCGCCGCGACCTCGGCGTCGACCTTGCGCTTGTGCTTCGCCTGCGAGTCGCGGAAGTCCCGGTCCTTGGTCTGCCGGCCCTCCGAGACACCCTTCTCGCCCTCGCTGAACGCCGCCTGGAACTGCGGGCCCTGCTCATGCTCGGCGACCTCGGAGGCCGCCTCGGGCGGTACGGCGCCGGTGGCCCCGGCGCCCTCGGGCCCGGCTCCCTCGCCGCCGCCCTGCTGCCCCGGCACCTGCGCGGTCAGCTGCTCCTTCGGCGCGTTGGGGTAGATCTGGTTCTCGCCCATCGCGCGGCCGGAGTCGTCGCGGGCCGTCGCGACCGTCTCCTGCCCCTTGGCGTCGACGTGGCCGTCCTGCTCGCCTGCCGTCTGCTCGGCGTCGCCCTGCATCTCCACGCCGGGCGCGTTGCCCGCCTGGGCCTGCTTGAGCGCCTCGTCCTTCGTCGGCAGCCCCGCGAACTTGGCCGCCAACTCCTGCGCGTCCACCTCGAAGCCGAGCCAGCCCGCCACCTTGCCCAGGCCGAAGCCCAGGGCCATCTTGAACGTGTCCCAGCCGCTCGGCTCCTCGGCCTGCTCGGCCTCGATCTCGCCCTCGGGCTCCTTCTCGCCGGTGACCTCCGCGTCCTCGGCCTCGGGTTCCTGGGCCTCCTGAGCCGGGTCGTGCGCGTACTCGGCCGGGGCGTCCGCCTGCGGCTTGCCCTGCAGCGTCTGCGGAGCACCCGCCGGGCGTTCCATCGACGGCGGTGCGGCGGCCAGCGTCTTGTGCTCGTCGCCGACCGTACGGTCCACCGCGCCGCCCACACCGCCCATGGCCTGAAGCGCCTTGTGAGGCTTGAGCTCTGACGCCGTGGCCAGGCCCGACTCCGGGGATACGCCCGAGAGGTTCGGGGCCGGGCCGGTGTCCTTCTTGCCCTTCGGGCCCTTGCCTCGGGCGGGGGCGGCCGCCGGGCCACCGCCTCCTCGGGGAGCCGCGGCCTTCGGCGCCGGTGCGGACTCCGGCGCGGGCTTCGGCTCGGGAGCGGCCTTCGGTGACGGTGCCGGTTCCGAGGGAGTGGGTGCGGGTGCGGGTGCGGACTTCGCGGTTGGCGCCGGAGTCTCCGTACGAGCCTTCGGTTCGGGGCGGGGTGCCGGTGCCGGGCTCTCGGCAGTCGTCTCCGTACCGGACGTACTGCTGGACGTACTACCGGATGCACCACCTGAAGAACCTGAAGTCTCAGAACCGCCAGAGGGAGCAGGCGTGTCGGATCCACCTTGTCCAGCCGGTCCGTTTCCGTTCGCAGCAGCGGGCTCTTCCGCTGCGGGCTCCGCGGACTGCGGTTCCGTCCCGGCGACACCGCCGCCGGTGCCTCCCTCCGGTTCCTTCGCCCCGGCGTCCGTCTGCGCCGACTGTCCGCCCGTCGCCTGCTGGGACCCCTTCTCCGGCGCGGCCGACGCGCTGTCGCCCGCGGCGGCCGTCCCCTTCTCCTCCTTGGCGGCCGTCTCCTCGGCCTCGCTGCCGCCCTCGGACTTGCCCTCCTCCTTGCCCGGCGCCTGCTGCACGGTGGTCTGCGCCGTGACGGGGCCCGCCTTGGGGTCGTCACCGCGCTTGGGGTCCTTGGACGCCTCGCCCGGTACGGCCGGTGCCGCCGCGGCCTGTTCCACCGCGAGGCCGCCCGGGCCGTCGCCGTTCTCCGGGCCGCCCTCGGTCTCCTCGGTCTCCTTGGCCGACGGCTCCATGTCCTCGGAAACGTCCGCGGACTCCCCCTCGGGCTCCGTCTCCGCCGCCGCGTCCTCGGCGTCCTCCGCATCCCGCTCGGCCTGCACCTGGTCGGCCTTGGTCGGCGGCGCGGCGGGGAAGGAAGGGGCCGCCGGAGTGGCGGACGAGGAAGGGGCCAGCTTGTCCGCGGTGGGTACACCGGAGACGTCGAGGTCCTGCTGCGGAACGAAGTCCTCCGGCTGAAGCTTGACGTCCCAGGCGCTCGGCTCCTCTCCCCCGACCTCGACCTCCGACTCACTGCCGGAGCCGAACGGTTCCTCCTCGGCCTCTTCAGGCCCGTCGAGGTCCTGGTCGCGCATGCCGTCGAGGGTGCTGCGGGCGCCCGGCAGTTGGGGGTCCTTGCCGGACGCCGTCGGCGAACCGGTGGGACCCTGCTGCCCCTGCTTGTCCTCCTCCTTCAGCTGCCGGCCGTCCGCGCGGTCCTCGGCCGCACCGGGGCGGTTCTCCGCCGCGGACTCCTCCTCGCTCGCGGCGGGCGTCTCCTCCTGCTGGGTCTCCTCCTCGCCCCCGTCCGCCTTGTCTGCCTTCTCCGACCGATCCGACTTCTCCGACTTCGAGTCCGCGGACTTCTGCTCCCCGCCCTGCTGCCCACCGGCAGCCGAGGACGAAGGAGATGAAGAGGATGAAGAGGAAGACGGCGAGGCCTCCTCCGTCTGAGGCTCGGGCGCCGCCGACGCGCCCCCGACGCCCCCAGCACCACCACCCTGAGGCCGCATACCGCCGTTCTGCGGCGTACTCCCGAGCGCCCCCTCCTCGACGGCGCTCCCCTTCTCCGGCCCCGGCGCCGGCCCCGGCCGCTGCTCCTCGGCCTGCCGCTCCTGGGCGGCCATCCGCTCGTCGTCGCGCTCGGTCCGCAGCTCCTCGGCCGTGTCCGGCTCGATCCGCGGAGCCTCGTGGGCGTCGCGCTCCAGGCCTTCCTCGGCGTAGGTGTCGTACGCGTCGATCTCGTCGACGAAGTCGAGGACCCGGTCGTGCTCGGAGCCGAGCAGCCTGCTCTCCAGGCGGGCGAGGACGCCGTCGAGCAACTCGTCGGGCAGGCGGGCGAGTTGCTTGCGGGTGCGCTTGGACAGGTCCTCCGGGTCGCCGCGCAGGGAGCGTACGAGGGAGTTGGCCAGGCGGTCGACGAGGGTGGCCGGGTCGATGGCCTCGGTGCGGTTGCGGTCGGCGTCGACGGTGGCGTAGCGCAGCCAGCCCGGTGTGGCCTGGCCCTCCTCGACCTCCGGGGCCGGGGCCGTCGGCGTCGCGGGCTCGTCAGCTCGTACGACGTCCTGGGCGGCCGACTCCGCCTCCCGCTCGATCGCCTGTTGCGGCAGGCTCACCGCTCCCAGCTCACGCCCGGCCCGCAGGGCGCCGAGGCCGTGCGGGTTCTGGACGGTGTGGAGGAGTTCGTGGGCGAGGAGGCGGCGGCCCTCGTCCGTGCCGGGCTTGAAGGCGCCCTCGCGGAAGAAGACGTCCTGGCCGACGGCGACCGCGTCCGCGCCGAGCAGTTCGGTCAGCTGCCCGGCGTCCCGGCCGGTGTGCAGCCGTACGCGGCCGAGGTCATGGCCGAGGCGCTCCTCCAGCTCTCGTCGTACGCCGGGGTCGAGGGGCTGTCCGGCGCCGCTGACGATGTTCTTCGGGTCCGGGGTACGGGACTTGGCTGCCCGCTCCCTGCGCCTGCGGCGGCGCTGTTCGGCCGACTGCTCGGAACGGGTCTCCTGGGACTGGGAGTTGGCGCTCACGGAGTCACCTCCCCGTGACCGCTCAGGCCTTCGTGCACGGCGCGCGCGAGTTCCTGGCCGAGCCGTCGCGCGGACAGCCCGGCGGGCAGCGGCGGCAAGCCGGAGAGCGCGTCGAAGGCCACGGCGCCGTCCGCCACCAGCGGTACGCCGTGTTCGCGTACCAGACGGGTCAGCTCCCGCTCGAACGCGGCGGAGACCCGGTCCGCGTCCACCCGGAAGCCGTCCAGGACGAGTTCGCCGATCTCGACACGTATCGCCGAAGGCATCGCCCCGCCCGGATCTCTCCGACCAATCGGGCCCATACGACCGATCGGGCCCGTCCGGTCCATCCCGCCCGTCCGGTCCATCCGGTCCGTCCGGTCCCTGTTCACACCCATCCGCGCACCTCCGCGGGTGTCAGGGAGCGCTCCAGCTTCACGTACTCCGTGCGGGCCGCCGCGAGCATGTGCCGCATCTGCAGGCGGTCGCCCTCCTCGGCGGCGAGGAAGGCCCCGGACAGGGCGATGTTGCGGATCGAGCCGCCCGCGACGGTGAGTTGGGCCAGCAGGTCGGTGTCGATGTCCTTCAGCGGGGCCTGCGGCGGCAGTACGCGGCGCCAGATCTCGGCGCGTTCCGGCTCGGCCGGGAAGGGGAAGTCGACGACGAAGCGGATGCGCCGCAGGAAGGCCGTGTCGAGGGCCTTCTTCATGTTGGTGGTGAGGATGGCGAGGCCCCGGTAAGCCTCCATCCGCATCAGCAGGTAGCTGACTTCGAGGTTGGCGTAACGGTCGTGGCTGTCCTTGACCTCGCTGCGCTTGCCGAACAACGCGTCGGCCTCGTCGAAGAGCAGCAGCGCGCCGCCGCGTTCGGCGGCGTCGAAGACCCTGCGGAGGTTCTTCTCGGTCTCGCCGATGTACTTGCTGACCACCTGCGAGAGGTCGACGACGAACAGGTCGAGGCCGAGTTCCTTCGCCATCACCTCGGCGGCCAGGGTCTTCCCGGTGCCGGAGCCGCCCGCGAACAGCGCGGTGACGCCGAGGCCACGGCGCAGGGTGGCGGCGAATCCCCACTCCTGGTGGACGGTCGACCGCTGCCGTACATGCGCGACGATCTCGCGCAGCACGCTCGTCTGCCGTTCGTGCAGGACGAGGTCGTCCCAGCCGGCGCGCGGCTCGATACGGCGGCCCAGTTCGTCCATGCCGATCCGGGCCTCGTCGAGCCCGGCCCGCCAGGCGAGTTGGGCGGCGTCGAGTTCGTCCTCGTGCGGCAGTTCACGGCGTACGGTGGCGGCGGCGGACCGTACGACGTGCGGTGGCAGCTGGAACTGCGCGACGAGCGAACGGAGTTCGCGCTCTGCGAGATCCGCTACGTCCTCGAACGCCTCGGCCCACAGAGCGAGTTGCTCCTCGTCGTCCAGCTTCGGCACGGTGACGCGTGCGCCGTGCGGACGGTCCGAGCGCAGCGGGTCCTCGCTCGATACGACGACGGGTACGGCGGCCCCGCCCAGGAACGTCTCGGTCGCCGCCCGCTGGTCGCGGTCCAGCTCGCCCGCCTCGACGAGCAGGGCGGCGGGCAGCAGGATGGCCTCGCGCTGCCACAGCCGGGCGAGCCGGTCGCGTGCGGCGGGGTCGGTCGGGATGTCCTCGGCGCCCATCGTGTAGAGCCCGAGCCCGGAACGGGCGGCCGCCGCGGCGCCGATGTCGGCCCGGCTGCGCAGGTCGCCGCCGGTCACCTCGACGAGCAGCGGCGCGTCGGGGGCCGCCCCCGTCGTCCAGCCCGCGGCCACGCGGTTCGCCGCCAGGTCGTACGACGGTGGCAGCGCGTCCGGCACGGGGGTGCGGCGCAACTGGCCGTGCAGCCGGGCGTCCAGGTAGGGCGAGCCGAGCAGGAAGTGCAGGATGCGCTCGTCGAGCCGCAGCCGGGAGGTCGTCAGCCGTGACTCGTCGTCCAGTTCGACGATCCGCCAGCGGCGCAGAGGGGCCACCGGGGTGAGCGCGCTCCAGTGCGGTTCCGCCAGCGCGGCCAGGGCGAGTGAGAAGGCGGGGTACGCCCGTTCCGGGTCACCGCAGGCCGCGGCGCACCGGGCGGCGGTCGTGGGGTCCAGCTCCTGGGCGGCGGTGAGGAGGACGAGGTCGCGTTCGAAGGGGGTGAGGCCGAAGCAGGTGACGAGGGCGTCGAGGGGGGCTGTGCCGGGGCCGGTGACCGCCGGTTCGGCGGAGGGCGCCGGGGTCTCGGGAGTGCCCGGCGTGGACCGTACCTCCTGGCCGACGCGTGCCGCGTGGGCGTCGAGGCGGGTCAGGACACGCCGGATCTCCGCGGTCAGCGTCGGGCTGCCGCCGCGCGCGTCCGCCGAGGGCGACTCACCTGATGCGCCCGGCTCGTACGTGCCCATGTCCTCACCTGCCCCCGTCGATCCCATGTCGCCTCAGTTCCCTCGGCTCTCTGTTCCTTCGCCGTCGCCCGGACGGGCGGTCGGTCCACCGTCCGTACCCGCCGCCTCTGTCGCCTCTGTCGCATTGGCCGCCTTGGCCGCCTTCGTGGCCTTGCGAGCGCGCGCAGGGGCTTTGGCGGCGGTCTTCGTGGTCGCTTTCGCGGGGGTCTTGGCCGCTGCCTTCGCGGGGGTCTTTGCCGGGACCTTCGCGGGGGTCTTCGCAGGAGCCATGGACTCGGCCTTCTTGACCGCTCCGGAGTCAGCAACGGGCGTTGGGAGATCCCTCGTTGACGACTCGTCAGCCCCTGTGTCTCCAGCCCCGGGCGGGACCGGAGCCCCCGGCGCGCCGAACGGCAACACCCGCACGTCGGGCCGTTCAACGGGCTTCGCCGCCACCGGCGTTTCGCGGCCCTCGATGAAGACGAGGGCGGCCTGGTAGACGACCGAGAGCGAGTACGGCGTCTGGTGGAGCATCCCCCACAGCTTCGATGTCTCGTCGATGTCCATCACGGTCGGCGTGAACCGCACGCGCTGTGCCGTCTCCGCGAGATCGCTGCCCGCCAGGTACGGTCGTTCACCGGCCTGTTCGATGACGTCCATCGGCAGGACCGGGATCTCGTGCAGCGTGCGCACCACGGAGCCGATCAGCCGTTGTCCGACCAGCTCCGACTCCTCGCCGTACGCGCTGATCAGGTAGTGCAGGTCGAGTGCCGCGGCGGGCCGTTTGACGAGCGTGCCGTCGGCGGCGCGGGTCGGCAGGTCGTTGTTGCGCTGCGAGGTGTTGGGCGTGACCTGGTACAGGAACACGGTGATGAGGGGGTCGGCCGGCGGGTCGGCCGGCGGTTTGCGCGGTTCGACCTTGACGGCGAAGTCGGTCTCGGGCCGCAGATTGCCCTCGATGAGCATGGCGAGGGCCTGGGAGACATGGGCCAGGGCGAGTGCGTTGCTCATGACGTCAGTTCCTCGGTTTCCACGCTCTTGCCGTTGCCGTTGCCGTTGCTGTCGCTTCCGATGTCTCTGTGCGGCGGCTCACTCGCGCCCCCTGGCCAGGTACTCCGCGAGGCTCACCGTCGCTCCCGGCCGCCCCGCCGCCGTCGGCGTCCGCCGCCGCGCCTGCCCCGCGGGTGCCGACGACGTCACCTCCAGCCTCCCGATCTGCACCTGCACCACCTGCTCGGGCGCCCGGGTCGGCCGCCGGGCCGCGGCCTGACGTACGGCGTCGCGGGCCGCCGTCGTGTCCGCGGCGCTGGGGCGCAAGGCAGCGGACACGACGGCGGTGGGAGCGGTGTCCGTGCCCGGGGGGTTGGGCACGGACACCGCGCCCTGGGCGGCGGCCCCGTTCGGACGGCCCCGGCCGCCCGCCCGCCGTGGCGCGTCTGGGGCCGGCCGCGGCGCGACCTGCGCGGCGGGACGCAGCAGCGGTGCCTCGGGCGCGGGGGCCGTCCGGACGGCGTGCGGGACCGGGTCGGCGGGCGCCCGTTCGGTGCGTACGACGGTCCGCCCCCGTTCCGTGCTCGGCCGAGCCCCGTCGGCCGGGGCCGGACGCGGTGTGTCGTGCTGGGGTACGGCCGACGGTGCGGAGGTGGGCCACAGCGGTTGTGGGCCGTCCGGTTCCGGTGCTCCGGTCCGTACCGCCTCGATCCGTTCGAACGGTCCGGGCAGCCGCGGCCGTACCCGTGTCACACCCGGTCGCGGGGTGTCGGCCGGGGTGGCGTGCCGGGCGATCAGCCGGTCGAGGAAGTCGGGCCCGGACGAGGCCGAGGTCGGGGAGTCAGACATCCGCACACAGCTCCAGGTAGTAGCGGCGCCGCAGCGGGCTGAGCGCCAGGATCTCCGGCTCGCTCCAGCCGTACGCGGTGGCGAGCAGGTGGACGTCGAGCAGGACGTCGCGTGCCCAGGCGTCCAGTTCGGTCCACAGGTAGGAGGCGATGTCGAGTTCGGCGCGGGTGGCCCGGCCGCACTCGGGGCACGCGATGTTGAGCGTCACATCGGCGCCCGGGTCGGCCGCCTCGACCGCCTCCGCGATCCGGCGCTGCACGGCCTCGGGCAGGGCCCCGGCGGGCCGAGGTACCCCGTCGTGCACCGCCGAGACAAGGCACCGCGCGAGCAGGGCCCCACGCGGGTCGGCGGCCCGAGCCGCAGCCGTCAGGTCGGCACCCCCGGGCACCCGGAACTCGACCTCCCAGCCACCGTCCACGACCCGCACCACGGCCCCACGCCGCCCGCTGGCCGAGTCCCGGTGCACAACCCGCGACGCCTCATGCCCGCCCACGGCGTCACGGCACCCGCTGACCGAGTCCCGGTGCACAACCGGCGACGCGCCACGCCCGCCCACGGCGTCACCGCGCGCAACACCCGCCAACTCACCGGACTCACCCGTCGATTCGCCGGACGCGTCAGACAAGCCACGCCCACCCGACGAACCACCCTGCACGCCCGCCGAATCGCCGGCCCAGCCCGGCGAACCACCCTGCGCACCCACCGAATCGCGGCCCCAGCCCGACGCGCCGTCACATCCGGCACTCACCGGTCCACCGAACCCACCCTCCGAGTCCCCCCGCGCCCCGCCCGGGCTCCGCGCGAACTCCCCCGCGTCCAGGTCGAACTCCATGTCCTCCCCGCACGCCCCGCACGCCAGGCGTACCTGCATCCGCTCGCCGAAGAGTGCCCGGCGCAGCGTGAACAGGTCGGCCTCGCGCTCGCCCACCGGCAGTGCCGGCAGGGTCGCGGGGTCGGTGTCCGGGCGGGCGGTGCGGTGGAGCAGGAGGGCGCGCCCGGCGGGTGCCTCGGTGAGGCCGGCCTCCCAGGTGGCCAGCAGCTGGGCCGCCCCGGTGATCACCATGTGTCCTGATCCCCCGATTCCGGTAATCGCCGTCAGCTCACGCGGGGTTGAGGAACGAGGGCTCCTCCGGCTCGGGCACCTCGTAGTCCCGCTCCCAGCCCTCGCATTCGAGCTTCAGCGACTGGATGGCCACGGCGTTGGCGTTGGCGTCCAGTTCGCCGAGGACCTGGTATTCGCTGGGCCAGGTCCGGTAGAGCTTGTGCGAGACGGCGACCTGGCCGGCCTCGTTGAGGACCTGGATGACGATGTCCTTGCGGAAGTCGGCGAGGGAGACCTCGGAGCCGAGGCCCGCCCCGACCTGCCAGACCTTGTTGGCCCAGCGGTCGAACTCGGGGTCGTGGGTGACGCCGCGCTCCAGGGTGATGCCCTCGAACTCCGAGCGTCCGGGCGACTTGCGCGGGGAGGACGGGTCGCCGCCGTGGCGGTGCTTGACGACCTCCGTGGTCCGCTTCAGCGGACTGATCTTGCTGATGCCCGCGACCGTACGACCGTCCCACAGAACCAGGAACTTGAAGTTCTTGTAGGGGTCGAAACGATGGGCGTTGACCGTGAACTCAGCCATCGGAAATGTCCTCGGGATTCCCTAGAGCGCGAACTGCCCAGACGTCTGCTGGATTTTGACGATCACGAACTCCGCCGGACGGACCGGCGCGATACCCACCAGCACGTTCACGACGCCATTGGCCACGTCCTCGTCCGTCGTGGTCTCGTGGTCGCACTTGACGAAGTAGGCCTCACGCGGCGTGCTGCCCTTGAAGGCCCCCTGGCGGAAGAGCGTGTGCAGGTACGAGGAGGCGTTGAGCCTGATCTGCTGCCACAGGCTCTCGTCGTTGGGCTCGAACACGACCCACTGCAGGCCGCGTTGGAGGCTCTCCTCCACGTGCAGCGCGAGCCGCCGCACGGGCACGTACTTCCACTCGCTGTCCAGCGCGTCGGAGCCCTCAAGCGTGCGCGCGCCCCATACGAGCGGGCCCGTCAGCGGGAAGGTACGCAGGCAGTTGACGCCGAGCGGGTTGAGCAGCCCGGTCTCGCGGTCGGTCAGGTCGACCGTGAGCGAGTGCACGCCCGCGAGCTGTGCCTCGGTACCCGCCGGTGCCTTCCACACCCCGCGTTCGGAGTCGGTGCGCGCGATGACGCCGGCGACCGCGCCGGACGGCGGGAAGGCGCGCAGCCGCCCGGTGAGCGGGTCGGTGAGTTGGAGGTGCGGGAAGTACAGGCCCGCGTGGTTGCCGCGTACGGCGTCGAAGGCGGCGAGCCCGGCGCGTGCCGTGTCCACGCTGACCCAGGTGCTCGGCGCGTCGACCAGCAGGAAGATCCGCCGCTCGGCGCACAGCCGCTGGGCCGCCGAGACGACGGTGACCATGTCCTCGGTCTTCTCGTACGACGCCGGCTCGGGCAGGGACAGCAGGTTGACGTCGGCCACACCCCGCAGGGCCTGGATGCCGGTCTTGTCGGTCTCGCTGCCGATGAGGTCGCGCGGGCCGGGGGCTGCCCCGTCCTCGCCGCCTTCCAGCGGGAACACCGGCGGGTTGACCGAGGCCTCCAGGCCCAGGTCGTTGGCGCATTCGCCGAGGAAGCGCACGACGTCCTCGGGGTCGGTGGAGCCCGCGACGACCTGCAACCGCCGTCCGAACGCGGTGACCTCGGCGCCCGCGAAGGCGTGCTGGCCCGGCGCGTCGGGCAGCGCCCGCAGCTTGCGCTCCAGCAACAGCGCCAACTCGGCCACCGAGGACGGGGCTTCGCCGTCGGTGTCGGGGTCCTGGAGCGTGAACTCGCGCTCCACGTCACCGATCTTGACGGTGAGGTCGACGGCCAGGTCGGGCAGCTCGTACCCGAACGGCTTGGAGACGGTGCCGGACGGGTCGGGGCGGCCCTCGCCGACGGCTTCGACGCGGATCAGCCGGGAGCCGGAGTTGATCACGGTCGGCGCGTACCGGCCGTGCGAGGGCTCCATGGACAGGCCGGTGAAGGACTCGCGGGCGTCGCCCTTGGCGTCGTACACCCGCAGGTTGAAGGTCTCGTCGGGGCGGGGCGTGTCGTAGTCGACGGCGACGCGCAGGCCGTTGCCCCACACGCCGGGTTCCTTGGCGTGGACCTCCAGGACGCGGCTCTCGCTGTGCCCCTCGGTGGACTCCAGGACGACGCATGCGGCCTTGCCGCTGCCTGCTTTCGCGACCCGGACGATCACGGCGACGGAGCCGCCGTTGCCGAAGAACTGGTGCACCGCGTAGGCGACCGCGCTCTGTGAGCTCAGGCCCCCGAAGCGGCGCTCGAACTCGGCGAACCCGGTGACGCGCACCGGCTCGTTGAGCGGGCCGCGCCGGGTGTGACCCACGAAGGCGGTCACCGACGTGGTCACGGCGGAGATGGTGCGGGTGCTGCTGGGAAGCTCTTCGACATAGACGCCGGGATACGTCGGCCTGGCGGCGCTCACTGCATTCGTCGGCATTCCCCCTCCTATCCCTTCTCGGGCACCGGTGGAAGGCACCAAGAGGCCGGCGGAGGGAGATGCCTCGTCCGGTGCACGCGGAAGCTCCCGATGCGCGAGAACGCGTCCGGCCCGTGGGCACCGCATCAGCTTTCCCCCGTCAGCGCCCGGGCGGACGGCCGTCCGGGTCAAGCAACGCGCTTGTGACTCCTGATGCTCAAGTGCTCGACCCACCTTGGTGACTGGGAAGTTGCTCCAGCAAGGCATGTTCGCGCCAGCCGAGAGGGAGGTTCCATGAAGGGGGCGGAACATGACTCGCACACGATGTGCGCGTGTCGGAGCGGATGATTCACAGCTCTCGCACAGGCGGTGTTGCCTCACAATGGGAGGCATGTCCCGACGCCCTGCCAAACCCCGACGCCAGCGCCCTGTCACCCCCTCGGTTCCCGCGCACAACCCCTCCTGCCCTTGCGGTCTTGCGAAGACGTACGAGACATGCTGTGGCCGATTTCATGGGGGTGACGGGACCGCACCGACCGCCGAGACACTGATGCGCTCGCGCTACAGCGCTTTCGTGAAACGGGACGAGGCATACCTGTTGCGCACGTGGCATCCGCGAACGCGGCCCGCGCGGGTCGACTTCGATCCCGGGATGAAGTGGACCGGGCTGGAGATCCTGGATACGGGGGACGGCACGGCGTTCCACTCCACGGGGACCGTGACCTTCCGGGCCTCGTTCCGGGGCGGCACACTGCACGAGCGGAGCCGGTTCGAGCGGGTGGAGGGGGCGTGGGTGTACGTCGACGGGGAGTTTCTGCCGTAGTCGGCCGTAGCCGTAGTCGGCCGTGGCCGGTCGTAGGCGTGGCCAGTCGTAGGCGTGGCCAGTCGTAGGCGTGGCCAGTCGTAGGCGTGGCCAGTCGTAGGCCGTAGTCAGCCGAATCCGTATTCCGCCGTAGCCGCAGCCGTAGCCCCGGTCAGCCGACCGTAGGCGTGGACTGACCGTTGGGCGCCAGGATGTCCAGCTCCTGGAGCGCGCCGACCGTGATCTCGCGGGTGAGCCGCTCGGCGCGGCCCGCGTCGCGCTCGCGCACCGCCTCCGCGACCTGGACGTGCAGGGTGACGGCGGCCGGGTCGGGGTCCTCGAACATGACCTCGTGGTGGGTGCGGCCCGCGAGGACCTCGGCGACGACGTCACCGAGCCGCGCGAACATCTCGTTGCCCGACGCGTTGAGGATCACCCGGTGGAAGGCGATGTCGTGGACGAGATACCCCTCCAGCCGATGGCCACGTGAGTTCTCCACCATGCCGATGGCGCACTCGGTGAGTTCGGCGCACTGCTCGGCCGTGGCGTTGCGGGCCGCGAGCCCCGCCGCGACCGGTTCGACCGCCGAGCGGAGCACGGTGAGCGAGCGCAGCTGGCGCGGACGGTCGGCACCGGCGAGGCGCCAGCGGATGACCTCGGGGTCGTAGACGTTCCACTCGGCGGACGGGCGGACCGTCACGCCGACCCGGCGGCGGGACTCCACCAGGTGCATGGACTCCAGCACACGGACGGCCTCACGCATCACGGAGCGCGACACCTCGAAGCGCTGCGCCAGTTCGTCCGTGCGCAGCACGCTGCCCGGCGGGTACTCACCCGCGGTGATCGCCGGCCCGAGGCTCTCCAGTACTCGGCCGTGCAGCCCCCGGCCCGGTGTGCTCATGGAACTCAGCCTACGAGGGGACCCGCGAGGAGAAAAAGTCAGACTTATAAGTGTCAGGCTCTTGAATTTGTCGTACCTAATAGGTTTCAGTGTCGTCGTCGGCGCCCCGGGTCATGGGGCGCCGCATGTCGACGAGGACAGAGAGGCATTGATGAGCACCCCCCTTGTCGTCGTGGTGATGGGCGTGGCGGGCACCGGGAAGACCACGGTCGGCCCCCTGCTCGCGGCCAGGCTCGGCGTTCCCTACGCCGAGGGCGACGACTTCCACCCCGAGGCCAACATCGCCAAGATGTCGGCCGGAGAACCGCTGGACGACGCGGACCGGTGGCCGTGGCTGGACGCCATCGGCACCTGGGCGCACGACCGGGCCGGACTCGGCGGGGTGGTCAGCTGCTCGGCGCTGAAGCGGAGTTACCGGGACCGGCTGCGGGCCGCCGCGCCCGGTCTGGTCTTCGTGCACCTCACCGGTGACCGCGAACTCATCGAGGACCGGATAGCGCACCGGCAGGGGCACTTCATGCCGACGGCGCTCCTGGACTCGCAGTTCGCCACGCTCCAGCCGCTGGAGAGCGACGAGCCGGGCGTCCCCGTCGACATCTCGGGCACCCCCGAGGAGATCGCCGAGCGGGCCGTGGCCGCGCTCGGGGAGATCAACCGCCCCTCCGTGTAAGCGACTCGGGAGCCGATCACGGCTCCGCGCGCCCCACGCCCTCCCCTCCCCCAATCCCCGTACACGCAAGGGAATCACCGTGACCAGACTCAGCGTCGAGATGCTGGCGGCGGACCCCGTCGAGCCGATCACCTCGGCGGGACACGCTCAACTGGGCATCGCAGTGCTGGCGGGCATCGCCGTCATCGTCCTGCTCATCACCAAGTACAAGCTCCACGCCTTTCTGGCGCTGACCATCGGCTCACTGGCGCTCGGCGCGTTCACCGGGGCGCCGCTCGACGAGGTCATCGCCAGTTTCAGCGGCGGGCTCGGGTCCACGGTCGCCGGCGTGGGCGTGCTGATCGCGCTGGGCGCGGTCCTCGGCAAGATGCTCGCCGACTCCGGCGGCGGCGACGAGATCGTCGACACGATCCTGGCGAAGGCGGGCGGCCGTTCGATGCCGTGGGCGATGGTGCTGATCGCCTCGGTGATCGGTCTGCCGCTGTTCTTCGAGGTCGGCGTCGTCCTGCTGATCCCGGTCGTGCTGATGGTCGCCAAGCGCGGCAACTACTCCCTGATGCGCATCGGCATCCCGGCGCTCGCGGGCCTGTCCGTGATGCACGGTCTGGTCCCGCCGCACCCCGGCCCGCTGGTCGCGATCGACGCGGTGGAGGCCGACCTCGGGGTGACGCTGGCGCTCGGTGTCCTCGTCGCCATACCGACGGTGATCATCGCCGGTCCGCTGTACTCCCGGTACGCGGCCCGCTGGGTGGACGTGCCGGCCCCGGAACGCATGATCCCCCAGCGCAACTCCGATGAACTGGAGAAGCGGCCGGGCTTCGGCGCCACGCTGATCACCATCCTTCTGCCGGTCATCCTGATGCTGTCCAAGGCGCTGGTCGACATCGTCATCGACGACCCCGAGGACACCGTGCAGCGGGTCTTCGACGTCATCGGCTCCCCGCTGATCGCCCTGCTCGCCGCCGTACTCGTCGGCATCTTCACGCTGCTGCGGCCCGCCGGCTTCGGCAAGGAGCGGGTCTCGGGGCTCGTCGAGAAGGGGCTCGCGCCCATCGCGGGCATCCTGCTGATCGTCGGCGCGGGCGGCGGCTTCAAGCAGACGCTGATCGACGTCGGCGTGGGCCGGATGATCCTGGACATCTCCGAGGACTGGGCGATACCGGCGCTGCTGCTGGCCTGGCTGATCGCGGTGGCGATCCGGCTTGCGACCGGTTCGGCGACCGTGGCGACGGTCTCGGCGGCCGGTCTGGTCGCCCCGCTCGCGGCCGACATGTCGACCACGCACGCCGCTCTCCTCGTCCTCGCCATCGGCGCCGGCTCGCTCTTCTTCAGCCATGTCAACGACGCCGGATTCTGGCTGGTGAAGGAGTACTTCGGCCTGACCGTCGGCCAGACCATCAAGACCTGGTCCGTCATGGAGACGATCATCTCGGTCGTCGCGGGCGGTGTGGTCCTGCTCCTCTCGCTGATCATCTAGGGACCGGCCAGAGGACAGCCAGGGGACAGCCAGAAGTACGACGGCGCCGTCGTGGCCGAGCGCCGCTGTGACGGGAAGAGTGGGACGGCTCGTGATCGCGAGTCCTTCGGAAGGCGACTCCATGCGCCTTCCCGCTGCGACGGCCGCTTCCTGTGCCGCAGTCGCCCCACGAGCTTCTCTTCTTGATTCCGCCACAGCGACGTTCGGCCACGACGCCGTCCGTGGACCGGCGTCGGCCCCTCACGGCGCTACGGCCGCCACAAGGAGTGCTCCTTGTCGGCCCACTCCCTGCTCACGGACCCCGTCCGCAGCCCTCGCCTGGCCTCCGGATCGCCCAGGGCCATGCCGATGTGCCCGGCGAGGATGATACCAATCGTCAGGGCCAGCCAGTCATGGACGAATGTCGCGCTGGTGCGCCACACCAGAGGGGTGAGGTGGGTGAACCACATCATCAGCCCCGTGCCGAGCATGACCAGGGTGGCACCGGCCATCCAGGCGGCGTAGAGCTTCTGGCCGGCGTTGAACTTGGCCGCGGGGCGGGGGCCGGGAACGCGGCGCAGGGCCTTGCGGAGCCAGACGCGGTCGTGCTCGCCCCAGCGGTTGAAGTGCCCCAGGTCGGACCGGAAGGCGCGGGAGACGAGGCCCGCGAGGACCGGGACCGGCAGGAGCAGGCCCGTCCACTTGTGGAGCGTGACCACCAGGGCCCGGCGGCCGACGAGTTCGGCGAGGGACGGGATGTACAGGCAGGCCGCCGTCACCAGGCAGACCCCCATCAGGGCTGCGGTCGTGCGGTGGATCCAGCGCTCCGCGCGCGTGAAGCGCCGGACGCGGGCCGAGACCGGGGATGCCTCCGGCGAATCCGGCGGGGCGTCAACTCGTGGGTTCATCGTCCCGTCCGTTCGACTTACCGACCCAGGCGTCGATGTCGTAGCCCCGGTTCTCCCAGTAGCCGGGCTCGACCTTTTCCGTCAGCTCGATGCCGGAGAGCCACTTGGCCGACTTGTAGAAGTACATGGGGGCCACATAGAGGCGGACCGGGCCGCCGTGACTGTGGCTCAGATCCTCGTCCTGCATGCGCAGGGCGACCATGACGTCCGCGCGGCGGGCCTGTTCCAGGGTGAGGCTCTCGGTGTACGTCCCGTCGAAGCACGTGAACCGTACAGCTCCGGCCGCCGGGCGCACCCCCGCCGCGTCCAGCAGCCGGGACAGCCGTACCCCTTCGAACGGCGTGCCCGGCACCCGCCAGCCCGTCACGCACTGGACGTCGCGCACGAGCCGGGTCTGGGGCAGGGCGCGCAGTTCGTCCAGGGTGTACGAGGTGGGGCGGTCGACCAGGCCGCCGATGGTGAGGCGGTAGTTCGTGGCGTTCTTGTGGGGGACGGACGTGGCCACCGAGTAGTAGCGGAAGCCGCCGCCGTTGGGGAGCAGTCCGGTCAGGCCGGTGGGGTCCTTGTCGGCCGCCGCGCCGAGGAAGGACTCCAGGCCACGCTGAAGGGTGGGCGCGGCGACCACGCCGAGCGCGCCGAGGCCGAGCGTGCCGAGGAGGACCCGGCGGCCCACCGGGGCTCCGCGCTCCGCCCGCTCTCCGGGGTGTTCAGGATTCACGTATTGATTCGAACACCCGCGACCCCGGTCGGGCCAGGGGCGGCGGGTGTACGTCAGGATTCCGTAACCAGTCGGCCCGCGTGCTCGGTACCGGTCGGCCCGCGTGCTCAGTCCACCGCCCTGGCCGCCGCCCGGCCCGCCGTACGGCCGGAGAACAGGCAGCCGCCGAGGAACGTGCCCTCCAGGGACCGGTAGCCGTGGACGCCGCCGCCGCCGAAGCCGGCCGCCTCGCCCGCCGCGTACACGCCCTCCAACGGGTCGCCGCCCTCGGTGAGCACGCGTGAGGAGAGGTCCGTCTCCAGGCCGCCGAGGGTCTTGCGGGTGAGGATGTTCAGGCGTACGGCGATGAGGGGGCCGGCCTTGGGGTCGAGGATGCGGTGCGGGGTGGCGGTGCGGATCAGCTTGTCGCCGAGGTAGTTGCGGGCGCCCCGGATGGCCATGACCTGGAGGTCCTTGGTGAAGGGGTTGGCGATCTCGCGGTCGCGGGCGACGATCTCGCGGCGCAGCTCGGCCTCGTCGATGAGGGGTTCCTTGGTGAGGGCGTTCATGCCGCGCACGAGGGAGCCGAGGTCCTTCTCGACGACGAAGTCGACGCCGTTGTCCATGAACGCCTTGACCGGGCCGGGGACGTCGGCGCGCGCCCGCCCGATGACGTCCTTGATGGACTTGCCGGTCAGGTCGGGGTTCTGCTCGGAGCCCGAGAGCGCGAACTCCTTGCCGATGATCTTCTGGTCGAGCACGAACCACGTGTACTCGTACCCGGTCTGCATGATGTGTTCGAGCGTGCCGAGGGTGTCGAAGCCGGGGAAGAGCGGCACGGGCAGCCGCTTGCCACGGGCGTCCAGCCAGAGGGAGGACGGGCCCGGCAGGACGCGGATGCCGTGGTTGTCCCAGATGGGGTTCCAGTTCTGGATGCCCTCGGTGTAGTGCCACATACGGTCGCGGTTGATCAGGTGGGCGCCCGCCTCCTCGGCGATGGCGAGCATCTTGCCGTCGACGTGGGCGGGAACGCCGGAGACCATGCGCTCCGGCGGATTGCCCAGCCGCTCCGGCCAGTTGGCGCGGACGAGGTCGTGGTTGCCTCCGATGCCGCCCGACGTGACGATCACCGCCTGGGCCTTGAGCTCGAAGGCGCCGGTGACATTGCGGTTGCTGGGTTGGCCGCGCTCGATGTCCGACGGTTCGAGGATCTCGCCGGTGACGGTGTCGACGGCGCCCGCGCTGCGGGACAGGCCGGTGACCCGGTGCCGGAACTTCAGCTGGACGAGTCCGCGGGCGACCCCGGCCCGGACTCTTCGCTCGAAGGGCTCGACGAGGCCGGGGCCGGTCCCCCACGTGATGTGGAAGCGGGGTACGGAGTTGCCGTGCCCGTTGGCGTCGTAGCCGCCGCGCTCGGCCCAGCCGACGACCGGGAAGAACCGCACGCCCTGCTGGTGCAGCCACGCGCGCTTCTCGCCGGCCGCGAAGTCCACGTACGCCTCGGCCCACTTGCGCGGCCAGTGGTCCTCCCGGCGGTCGAAGGCGGCCGTGCCCATCCAGTCCTGGAGGGCGAGCGCGTGGCTGTCCTTGATCCGCATACGGCGCTGTTCGGGCGAGTTCACGAAGAAGAGCCCGCCGAAGGACCAGAAGGCCTGCCCGCCGATCGACTGCTCCGGCTCCTGGTCGAGAAGGATCACCTTCCGGCCCGCGTCGACGAGTTCCGCGGTCGCCGCGAGGCCCGCGAGGCCTGCCCCGATCACGATCACATCTGCGTCGTACGCCATGGGGCTGTCCTCTCGACACGCATGGTTATGCGTTATTACCGGCCGGTCAGGTTCGAGATCAGATCCTTGGGCAGAAGAGTGACCTAGTCAACTGCTCGTGGCACGTCAGTTGTGTCTCAGCGACCCTCAATGGGCCCGGGTCGGGGACTGCTTGGACGGGCTGCCTGGACCGGGGGCTGCTTGGATGGGGGCATGAGCTCCGCAGACGAGATCCTCGACATCGTGGACGAGAACGACCGGGTCATCGGGCAGGCCCCGCGCGGGGAGGCGTATGCGCGGGGGCTGCGGCACCGGTGCGTGTTCATCCAGGCCCGGGACGCACAGGGGCGGGTCTTCGTCCACCGCCGGACGCCGACGAAACTGGTCTTCCCGTCGCTGTACGACATGTTCGTCGGCGGGGTCGTGGGCGCGGGAGAGTCCTACGACGAGGCGGCGCTGCGGGAGGCCGAGGAGGAACTCGGCGTCTCCGGGCTCCCTCGGCCCGTCCCCCTCTTCACATTCCTGTACGACGACGGCGCGGGCCGGAGCTGGTGGTCCGCCGTGTACGAGGTCCGCTGCGAGCTTCCGGTGAACCCGCAGGTGGAGGAGGTTGCCTGGCACGAGTTCCTGCCGGAGGGGGAGGTCGAGCGGCGGCTCGGCGAGTGGGAGTGGGTGCCGGACGGGCTGGCGGCGTACGAGCGGCTGAAGGCGTACCGGGGGCGCGGCGTGGTCTGAGTCCGGGTGGGCGGGAGTTCGACGACAGGCTCTAAGGTCCTACACGTGATCGAATTCGTGCGAAACATCCAGCTGTGGTTCGCACCGCAGGCGATCCGGGAGGAAGGAAGGACTCCGGACTACCGGTTCTCGCTGGCGAACGAGCGAACCTTCCTGGCCTGGCTGCGCACAGCGCTGGCCCTGATCGGCGGCGGTTTCGCGGTGGACCAGTTCCTGCCGGACCTGCGGTGGGGGTGGCGGGTAGGGCTGGCGCTGGCGCTGCTCGCGGCCGGAGTCCTGTGTTCGCTGCGGGCCGTCAACCACTGGGTACGGTGCGAGCGGGCGATGCGGAGGGGCGAGGACCTGCCCGTGTCCCGCTTTCCGGCGGTGCTCAGCCTGGTCGTGGCGATCGTCGCCGTGGCCATGGTCGTCGTCGTGCTGTGGGGGTGGGAAGGGTGACCACGCGGGCGCATGAGCGGGACCCCGGGCTTCAGCCCGAGCGGACGCGGCTCGCGTGGCGGCGTACGACGCTGACCAGCACCGTCGCCGCCGTACTCGCCGGAAGGGCCGCACTGCGCCACGGACTGTCGGCGACCGGAGTCGTGGTCTGCGCCGTGACCGCCGCACTCTTGCTCGGCTTCCTGGTCCTCGCCCACCTGCGGATGCGGGCTCTGGACGCGCCCCGCCCCACGGCCCTCTCACCCCGGCAGGCCACGGCGGCCGCCCTCTGCACGATCGCCCTCGCGTTGTGCGGTGCGGTGTTGGTGCTCTAGGAGGACATAAAGGTGCATGAAGGGCAAAGAACCCCTTCAATGACTAGCCTGGAAAGCGTCACCCGTACCTCCGAAGGTGAGCACTATGACCACCCAGCACCTCGAACACCCCCTCCACGACCACACCCACGGCCCGGCCTGCGGACACACCGCGGTGCCGCACGGTGACCACACCGACTACGCGCACGACGGTCACCTGCACCGCGAGCACTCCGGGCACTGGGACGAGTGCGAGCCCAGTGGCCACGCCCCGCACGACGGGCACGGCCACGAGCACGGCGAGGGGTGCGGGCATCCGGCCGTCACGCACGGGGACCACCTCGACTATGTGCACGACGGACACCGGCACGCGGCGCACAACGGGCACTGGGACGACCATTAGGCCGAGCAGCAGGCCGAGAATTTACCGACCGCAGGTAGTCCTGCCCGTGATGTCCGTCTGGGACTGTGACCAGCACGTCCCAGGCTTGTTTACCGACCGTGTCCGGGACGTCTGTCATGTTCTGGAGTCGGTACGGAGGACGAGTGGCACGGCGCGTGGTGGTCGGGGACCTGAGGGTCCAACAGATCGAGCGGAAGGAGGGGCGGCGGTCGTGGACGATCGTGTGGCCCGAGGGGACGGTCCATGCGGAGGCGGACCGGTTCCTGCGTCTGCATGATGGTTCGGGAACGCAGAGGACGTACGCGTATCTGTTGGTGGACCATCTGCGGTGGCTGGAGCGAGAGTGCTTGGCCTTCGCCGCAGTCCAACTGCGGGATCTGGAACGGTACATGGGCATCCTCGGTGCCGAGGTCCGCATGCCGCTCGGCGAGCCGTGGCGGGTCGGCAAGCGCCCCTACGGCCGCTCCGCGCTGTCGACCGCGGCGGCTTGCCTGAAGGGCTTCTACCTGCATCAGTCCTCCCTCGGCATCAACGGCGAACTCGGCAAGAAGCTCGATAAGTCGCGGCTGCCGTCGCGGGTGGACCGGCGCCGTTCGTTCCTCGGGCATGTGAAGTCGTCGCTGCCCACCAACCCGCTGGCGCCGAAGGGGCCGCACCGCCGGCATCCGAAGATGCTCCCGGACGGCGCCCGGGAGCGGCTGCTGGAGACGGTGAACGCCGCCCGGGACCGGCTGGTGGTCACCCGGCTCGCCGACGGCGGGCTTCGCATCGGCGAGCTCTGCGGCCTGCACCTGGTCGACCTGCATCTGCGCGAGAACGCGGCCTGCG
The DNA here is from genome assembly GCF_053591955.1 of Streptomyces sp. NPDC002845. NCBI lineage: Bacteria > Bacillati > Actinomycetota > Actinomycetes > Kitasatosporales > Streptomycetaceae > Streptomyces > Streptomyces sp. NPDC002845. Next base: position 43,100 of record NZ_JBSFUU010000053.1, read on the forward strand.
GCGAGTGCCGCGCCCCTCACCTGCACGTCTGCCACCGGCCCGGTAATCCGAACCGGGCCGAGGACAAGAGCAAGCCCCCCTGGCGGGTCGAGCACGGCATCGTGACCGGCGGGCTGATCAAACGGGTTAGCCCCGCGATGGTGCACACCTACTTCGAGTACATCACCACCGAGTACCCGCGCGGCACCGGGCACGGCATGCTCCTGGTCCAGTTGCACGGCGCCGATACCGGACAGCCGTGGGCGCCGGTCGGGGCCCGGCGGATGCTCGGCCGGGCCGGGAAGCGCGCTGGTCTGGGGCTGGTGAAGCCCCACGCCTTCCGGCACTCGTTCACGTCCGCGGTTCTCGACGCCGCCGACGGCAACGTGTTGATCGCCCGGGACGCCGTCGGCTGGGCCTCGGCCGCGATGGTGGATGAGGTCTACGGACATGTCGACGTCCACGACCCGGTCTTCGACGCCGCCCTGCGCACGGTCTGGGGTGTGACGAAGTGACGGCGCCATCGCTGCTGCCGCAGCAGGATATCCGCACGCAGCGGGACCGGCTGGATGTGCTCACCGCGCTGATCAACGGGCCCGAGTTCGATGCGGTGCTGCGCGGCGGGGTGCTGAAGATCCCGCCGACGCACCCGGTCTATCCGTGGAGCTGCACGGTCGTCGACTGCGCGCGGCCCCGCTGGCGGCGCTACGCGATGTGTTCGGTGCACGCCGGGCAGTGGCAGGAGGCGGAGGCGCGCGGGATGAGCCGGACTCAGTTCCTGCGGACCGCGGAGCCGCTGCCGGCCACGGAGATGCCGGAGGCGATGATGTGCCGGATCTGCCCGCAGCGGCCGGCGTTCAGCCTGCAGTTGGTGCTGTGCTTCCGGCACCGCAACCGCTGGCTGGGCCACCTGAAGCGACACCCAGGCGGGGACGAGGCGGAGTTCGGGCGGTGGCTGGCCGACCAGCCGTCGCTGCCGGGCTACGGTGAGTGCCGCGCGGACGTGTGCGACGAACTGGCCGCCTCGCCGCTGGGGTTGTGCGGTGCGCACGAGCGCGGCTACATCCGGGCCGGGCGGCCGGGCGGGGCGAAGCTGCCGAAGAACTTCTTCGCGACCTACGAGCGCCGTGATCGCCCTGTCCCGGTGACCTGTGAGGACGAAGTCGCCTTCCGCGCCTGGTGCCGCGCACAGCTGCCGGTGCACCGCACGGGAACGGTCAACCTGCGCGGGCTGCGGCCTTTGTGCGGGCGGAGGTGCAGTGGGGCATGTATGTCCATGGCCTGCAGCCTGTCGCCGTGTGGCATCTGACGTGGGTGCAGTCACTCGCGGACGAGTGCCAGCGCCGCGACGTGGCGTCCCTGGCCGGCCTGGATGCGTCCGTCTTCAGCCGCGCCTACCACCAGCGCATGGTCCAGGAGATGCAACAGGCCCTGCGGAAGATCTACTTCACTCCCTCCGAGACCCGGGATGCCGGCTACATCGAGACCGAGCACTTCGGGGTGCGCTTCCCCCACCGCTCCAGCTACGTCGACCTGACCTGCATCACCCAGCGGTGGCTGCGCGACCTCTTGTGGGATCACATCGCCGACGTGATCTGCCGCAGCGCCTCGGCCTGCGGGCCAGGCCGGTAGCCCGATCCCTGCCGGTGGAGGTGTTCCAGCAGTCGGCATGCGTCGTCGCCGGCGGCGAGGATCCTGGTCTTGGGGCGGGTGGGGTTCTTGCCCAGGCGGACCGGACGGCCGTAGCGGCGCCCCCGGTCCTCGTCGACCAGACCGGTCAGCAGGTGATCAGCGGTGCAGGCCACTTCCTCCAGGACGGCGCGGACGGCCTCGGTGACCAGCTCCAGCCGGGTCAGGTCGCGCACCGCGGCCAGGACGTGGGTGGAGTCGGTGCGCTGCGTGGTGCGCTCGCACACGAGGCCAGCTTCCTTCAGGCGGGCGGGCGCCAGATCGAGAAGTCGGTCGGCGCGGTCGTCCTGGGCGAGGCGCTCGCGGAAGTCGGCCAGCACGCTGTGGTGGAAGCCGGGATCGTCCAGATCCATGGACAGGGCGCACTTGAAATCGATGCGGCAGCGCACCGCCTCGGCCGCCTGCCGGTCCGACAGACCGAGCAGGAACTGCAGCACACACACGGTGGCCAGTTGGGCCGGCGAGATGCCGGGGCGTCCGTCGCGCGGGTACCAGCCCGCGAAGTCCTTGTCGCACCACAGCCCGTCGAGGCGGTCTCTCACCCACATCACCGTCGTACCGCCCGGGTTGCTCGCCCGCGCGATCTGCGCGGTCAGAGACGGGACTTGCTCACCGGAACGGGGACGGAGCGACAACGGACACCTCGACAACTGCATCGGCCTGCGAAACAGCCCCGAGCATGCCCGCTGATCATGCTGGCGCACCGGGAAACTCCAAGATCCCCGACAGAGTCAAGGTTAGAAGCTGTCTCAGATCCAGTGATCTGTGACGTTCTGTGACTGACGGGCCGGTCGGTTGAGCTGGTCCGGGTAGGTGTGAGCCGCGTGGACGTCTCCACGGCCAGCACCGCCTGCACCGTGTACGAGGCGATCCGCGGGGGTGCGGCGGCAGGGGAGAATGGGGTCATGACGATGTGCAAGAAGTGCGGTGCGCGAAAACGCCGTTGGCCCCGTTCCTGCTCTGAGTGTGGTTCGGGGGCGGGGCGGGCGACCGCGGCCGAAGGCGCCGCCGACGTGGCCGTGCCAGCAGGACTGTTCGAGTGGGTCTGGCGGGGAGCGACGGCAGTTTTCCGGCTGGTGCTGCGTCTGTTCAACTGATTCGTTTCTGCCGACGAGGTGCGCAGGCCGGAGGTCAGGCAGGCTCAGCAAGCCCTGGTTTCTCAGGGAGTTGAGAGAGACCGCTCTGCATATCGAGGATGCCATAACGGCATATGGCGGATCTCAAGGTGCCCGGACTCAGCTGAGACAGGACAGGTGTCCTGTGCCATCGGAGGCTGAGAGCGCGCCAACGAACCTTGAGTGAGTTGTGTTCATCTTGAACGTGCAGGTCACGGGGGTGGCATGGGTGGGTGAGGTCATGCTCGTGCTGGTCGGCGGCGGCTGTCTGCGGTGAAGATCGTCGGTCAGCGGGCGATCTCGTGCCAGTTGAGGACCATCAGCGCGCGGACGAGCCGGGTGGCCCACTTCACGTCGAGGCGGATCCGGGTCAGTACGCGCCAGTTCTTCAGGTGTGCGAAGGCGTGTTCGCAGACGGCTGGTTCTGCGGCGATCAGCTGGTTGACCTGCTTCTTGGCGGGCGGGAGCTTCTTGCCCTTGGGCTTCTTGTAGCCGGTGATGACCGCCGGGTCGCTGCTGTCGTCGCCACCACCGTCGAGGCCGACGAAGCCGAGGTCGGCGATCGCGGCGAGGCCGGCCGCGCGGAGTCGGCCGACCAGGTCGTCGTGGCGGCAGGCGGTGATCTCCGAGCCGCGCGCGGGTCGGGCGGTGGAGGTCCACAGCAGCCGGGCTCAGCCAGGTGGCGGGTGAAGTGGATGATCGTTTCTGCGGCAGTGGCGGTGGGCGTGGTCATCTGGTGGTCTTCCGGTTTCCGAAGGGCTGCCGCGGTGAAGCGCGTCATTTCTCGGCTGGGGTGGGGGCTCGGGGAAGGCGTAGCTGGAAGCATGCTCCGAGGGTCCGGGGGGTGAGGGTGAGGGTGCCTTGGTGGCGGTGGGCCAGGTCGCGGGCGATGGCGAGGCCCAGGCCGGTGCCGCCGTGGTCGCGGGAGCGGGCGTCGTCGAGCCGGACGAAGCGTTCGAAGATGCGCTCGGCGTCCTCGGTGGGCACGCCCGGTCCGTCGTCGTGCACCGTGAGGACGACCCAGGCGTCCTGGTTTCGGATGGTGATCTGGATGCGGTGTGCGGCGTGGCGGGCGGCGTTGTCGATGAGGTTGCGCAGCAGCCGTTCGTATTCGTCGGGGTTTCCGTGTGCGTGTGCGGGGGCGGTGCTGTCGCAGGTGAGGGTCAACGGTCGTTCGGTGAGGGGGTATTGCTCGGTCAGCCGAGAGGCGAGGGCTGTCAGGTCGACGGTTTCGGGGCCGGCTATGGGGGTGCGGGTGTCGAGGCGGGCGAGGAGCAGCAGGTCTTCGGCGAGGGCGTGGAGGCGGCGGGTCTGTCGTGCGGCGGTGGTGGCTGCGGCGGGCCAGTCGGTGCGTTCCGGGTAGGCGAGCGCGACTTCCAGGCTGGCCAGCAGTGTGGTGAGGGGGCTGCGTAGTTCGTGGGCGGCGTCCGCGACGAAGCGGCGTTGCTGGGCGGCGGCGTTGTCGAGGCGTTGGAGGGTGGTGTTGATGGTGGTGGCCAGGGCGGTGATCTCGTGTCCCGTGGCGGGGACGGTGACGCGTTCGCGGGGGTCGCTCGCGGTGACCGAGGCGGTGAGGACGCGGATGGCTTCGACCGGCCGCAGCGCGATGCGGACGGCGAAGTAGGCGACGACGGCGATCAGTACGAGGCTGACGAGCCCGGCCCGCAGCAGCAGGCGGTCGGTGGCCTTGGTGATTGCCCCGGCTGTGTGCGGGAGCACCACCACATAGACCCGCAGCTTGGCGTCGGCGGCGACGCCCAGAGCGGCGACTTTGTCGCTGCTGAGTTCATCGGCGCTGATATCGGTGGACATGACCATGTAGGTCTCGCCGGCCATATCGAATCTGTCCCTGGGGTTGTCGCGGCGCACCGGTATGCGGATGGGACGGATCGTCAAGCCCCCGGGCTCCGTGGCCTCCGATGGGGTGGGCAGCACATGGCGGGTGCCGGGATCGAAGTCGTCCATGCCTCCGCCGTAGGCGACAGCGGTGCGTCGGCCGGTCGCGACGACCTCGTACGGCACGGCGCTTCTGCGAACGGGAACCACACCCTCGTTCAGCTGATCAGCGAGAGCCCAGAGCTGCTCCTCGGCTTGCTTTTCGGCGATCCGCGTGCCCTCGCGGTAGACGTCGCGGTGTACCCACCAGCCGATACCGACCAGGATGACGGCGGCGGCCGAGGCGGCGGCCAGGGCCGTGCGGGCTCGCACCGAACGCGGCCACCAGCGGCGTCGCGGCTCAGCAGTCGCGTTCACGGTCGTCCACCAGCCGGTAGCCGGTACCCCGTACGGTCTGCAGGGACTGCCGGTGGAACGCGGCGTCCACCTTCTTGCGGAGGGCGCTGACGCGCGCCTCCACCAGGTTGGGATCCTGGGCTTCGTCGGGCCACGCGTGATAGAGCAGATCCGTTTTGGAGACCGCCTGGCCCGCCCGGCGGGCCAGCAGCTCCAGCACGGCGAACTCCCGGGGTGTGAGTTCCACCCGGGTCCCGGCCCGGCGGCAGACCCGGCTGGCGACATCCAACGAGAGGTCGCCCACGGCAAGGACGGGCGGGGCGACCGTGGCGGCTCGTCTGACCAGGGCCCGCAGCCGTGCGACGAGCACCATGTAGGAGAAGGGTTTGGCCAGGTAGTCGTCGGCCCCCGTGTCCAGGGCCTCTGCCTGATCCCAGTCCCCGTCCTTGGCGGTGAGTACCAGGATGGGGGTCGCGTTGCCCTCCCGGCGCAGTTGGGCGCAGACCTTGTAGCCGTTGAGTCCGGGCAGCATCAAGTCCAGTACGACAAGGGCGTATTCGCCGGTCCGGGCCATCCACAGCCCCTGCCGGCCGTCATGGGCGAGGTCGACGCTGTAGCCCTCGGCGGTCAGACCGGTGTGCAGGGTGTGGGCAAGGTCCACCTCGTCTTCGACCACCAGGATGCGCATGTGGTGCAGCCTCGCACAGCGCCGGCCCACCTTCCTGATCGGCCGGTCAGGTTGGGTCAGCATCCGGTCAATGAGGTCCGGGCACGCTGGCGGAACGTCTTCGCCACTGCTGAAAGGCCCTGTCGCCGATGTCCGTTGCTGAACGTGGCCCCGCCGTGGCCAGGACGGTTTCCCCTCCCGTACCCGCCCGTCGACAATCACCGAGCCCGGCCAAAGCCGTTGTCGTCATCGCGCCCTTGTCGCTGACCATCGCTCTGGGGCTCTGGGGTATCCGCAGGCAGAACACTATGTGGGGGGACGAGTCCGTCACCTATCAGCTCGCGCACCGCGATCTTTCACAGATATGGCACACCGCCCAGCATATTGATCTGGTCCATGCCCTCTACTACGCCGTGATGCATGAGATCTTCGGTCTCTTCGGCGGAGGGCTGCTGACGTTGCGGCTGCCGTCTGTGCTGGCAATGTCCGTGGCGGCGAGCGGAGTCGGGCTTCTGGCGCTACGCCTGGCGGGACCCCGTGCCGGGCTGCTGGCCGGGCTGGTGTTTCCGCTCCTTCCCCAGGTCCAGAAGTACGCGCAGGAAGGCCGCTCGTATGCCATGGTCTGTGCCCTGGTCACCTGGGCCACCTATGCGCTCGTGGTCAGCGTCCCGCATCGCGCCCGGTGGCGGTGGGCGGTCTATGGCTCCACCATGCTGCTGGCCTGTCTGCTCCATGAGTTCGCGGTCCTCGCCCTGGTTGCACACGGCGTCACACTGGTCGTCTCCCGCGTTCCGCGACCGGTGCTGAGGGCGTGGAGTGTGACTGCCGCGGGGGTTGTGGCCGGGCTGTTGCCGCTGGCGATCTGTAGTGCGGGGCAGTCGGAGCAGGTGTCCTGGATCGGCGGACCGGTGCGGCTTCGTTATTTCCTGGTTGTGGCGGTCGTGGGCGTGGCGTGTGCCCGAGCGCCCCTGGGGGTGAGGGGGCCCGTGCGGCTTTCCGTGCTGGCTGTGCCGATTCTTGTGCTTCCGGGCCTTCTGCTGCTGATCGCCTCACTGGTCAAGCCCCTTTTCGTCGACCGGTATGTGCTCTACAGCAATATCGGAATCGCCTTGCTGCTGGGCGCCTGGATGGATTACTTCCACCGGCTGCGGCAGTCTTCCCGCAACGCGTGGATCGCGGCGGTTGCCGTACTGGCCGCGCTCGCCCCGCCGAGCCTTTCGCTGAGGGCGCCCCAGAGCCGGAGCAATGACGTCACCGCCATCGGCGCCACCGTACGCAAGGAAGGCCGTCCCGGCGACGGGCTGCTCTATCTCTCCGGCCGGCACCGGATCTTGACTGCGGCCAACCCCGAGGACACCCGTTTTCTGACGGATCTCGCCCTGGCACAGGATCCCGTTTCGTCGAACACACTTGCGGGCGTCGAGCTTCCCGCCCGGGATATTGCGGCACGCATGCTGGAATTCGACCGGATCGTCGCGGTCCGCGCGGCGGGTGCGCACTCGCCGACCAACCCGCAGGAGGAAGCGAAAACAAGCAACCTGCGGCGCCACTTCCGCGAGTACGGAACAACCCATGTCAACGGGGCGCGAGTCACCGTCTATGTCCGAGACCACGACCCGTCTCCGAAGGCCGGTCCTGGATCCAACAGCCCGGGAGCGAGCGGTGGGGTGATGAGGTGACCGCGACTGGTGCCGGCCCGGCCGGCACCACCGCCGTCACGCTGTCTCGACCCGGAAGCCACGGACCTTGACTTGCCGGTCGCTGCTGCCGCGGGAGGCTTCGGCTGTTCTCCGCCGCTGCCCGACTCATCGCGACCGCACGCCAACGGCGCCTGCGATTCGCCCGCCACTGGCCATGGACGGAGGAGATCACCGACACGATCACTCAGTGAACGCGAGTTCGCGTCATCGAAGTCTGATTGCACTGGCCAGGAGCCCAGACATGGCAGCGCCGGTGCTCCGGGACCGGAGCCATCGACGAGCCATGGCAGATTGCGGGGTGGCGCTGACACAACCCGCTCCGCTGCCGTCTCGTCACTCCGCTCTGGTCGAGTCACGTCAATCTCAATCGGGAGACTCTCATGAATAAACCGCATACCAGACGCACGACCGTCGTCACTGCCCTGAGCGCCATCCTGCTCGCGGTCTCGCAGGCACCGGCGTCTGCCGCACCATCGGGCTGGCATTACCTGGACAACAACCAGACCGGCCAATCGCTGCATATCCGTAACGGAGAAGAGGCGTGGACCAAGGGTTTCTCGGTCCCCGGTCATAAATTCGCGTTCAACCTGAAGGAGGGCGGCTACTACGAGATCGTCCGGGACAGTGCGGTCTGGACCTGCCTCGACAGCAACGGCGTCGGCAAGGTCTACGGCCTCACCTGCAACAACGGCAACTACCAACGCTGGCGGGTCGAAGATCTCGGTTCACGATGGATCGAGCGGATGCAGCGCAACACCCACGTGTACCGCATCGTCAACAAGGCCACCGGACGGTGTCTCGACGCCAACTACGACGGGAAGGCATACACCCTCCCCTGCAACGGCGGAAATTACCAGGTCTGGTATCACCTTGCCCCGTGGCGTTGAGCTCGCCGCTGAAGGACCGGTGATACCCGTGGGCATGTGACAAGTCCCCTCCCGGCCGCCTCCTCCCGGGGGGGTGAGGCGGCCCGGCCGGCCCGAATCCGACCACCCCTGCCCAAGAAGCCACAGCCAGGTTGGCGCACATTCGCTCCGCTTCGCGGCGATGCATCCTGGCTCGTAGGCGGGTCCACCTCGCCGGGATTGCCGACAACCACTCGACGACTGACCCTCACCATCACGCAAAACGGATACCCTTGTACCCGCCCCGGACCCCTCAGTCAGCCGCTCCGCCGGCAAGTACGTCGAGCCAGGCCGCCATCGAAGTGCCGGCGACCTCGAAGCCCGGCGGGTGCAGGTCGCCCAGGTCGCTGACGTACACCGGTGACTCCGGGACGTCGACTGCCAATAGGACCCTCGCCCGCCCGAGTCGTCACCGATCAGCTGGTAGCCGGGCGCGTAGACGCCGACCTCGCCCCAACTTCCCGTCGCGGACATGTAGTCCATGAGTCGTCGCAGTTCAGAGCCGGTACACGAGCTCCTGCGGTCGGTAAGGTCGAGCCAGGTCGACCAGCAGTTCGAAGCCACCCCGGATTCCTCTGGATCGTCGCCGACTGGCAGGCTCACAGCACCAGTCGGCGGCGATTCAGACGTTTCAGGGAGTGGCGATGACCGCAGGCGAGCCGTACACGGTCGAACTGGCCGACGATGTGTACGCGTACGTACAGCCGGACGGCGGATGGTGCCTCAACAACTCGGGATTCGTGAGCGACGGGACGACCACGTTGCTCGTGGACACGGCGGCGACCGAGCGGCGGACGCGGGCCCTGGGTGCCGCGCTGAAGGCCACCGGGGTGCCGGAGCCCCGGTTCCTGGTCAACACGCACCATCACGGGGACCACACGTACGGCAACGGGTTCTTCGCGCCGGCCGCCACGATCGTCTCGCATGCCGACTGCCACCGGCCCTGGCGAGCGGGCAGCATCTGCATCTGCTGTGGCCGCAGACCGATTTCGGGGACGTGCGGATCACGGGTGCGGATCTGACGTACCGGGACCGGATGTCCGTGCACGTCGGGGACATCGAGGCCGAGGTCATCCATCCCGGGGTCTCGCACACTGTGGGGGACTCCCTGGTGTGGCTGCCGCATCGGCGGGTGCTGTTCACCGGGGACCTGGTTTTCGAAGGTGGCACGCCGTTCTCCCTGATGGGCTCGCTCAGCGGGTCGCTGCGGGCGCTGGAGGTGCTGCGCGGGCTGGGCGCCGAGACCGTCGTACCGGGGCACGGGCCGGTCACGGATCCCTCGGCGTTCGACCGGGCCGAGCGGTACATCCGGTTCGTGGCCGAGGTCGCCGAGAAGTCCCGTGCGGCGGGGCTCACGCCACTGGAGGCGGCACGCGCCACGGATCTCGGGGAGTTCGCCGCGCTGCCGGAGAGCGAGCGGCTCGTGGCCAATCTGCACCGGGCGTACGCCGAGCTGGACGGGGTGCCCGAGGGTGGTTTCGTGGACCCGTTCGCCGGGTTCGCGGACATGGCGGCCATCAACGGTGGGGAGATGATGACCTGCCACGCGTGAGAGAGAGGGGTGCAGAGGGTGATTTCGGTCGAGACCCCGATCACTTTTGACGCTCGTACTGGACGGCATACCGACCGGTCGGCATCATGAGTCGGGTCCTGTGCACCCTATTCGGGTCCTGTTCACCCCCACGTAGGAGCGATGATGCGCCCAGACCATCCGCCAGGTCTCGATCCCGACCGGCTGCGCGGCCTGCTCGACGCCCAGCGGCCCGGCCTGGTGCACGGCCCTCTGACCGGCCGGCTGATCGAGGGCGGACGGTCGAACCTGACGTACGAGGTCACGGACGGCACCGCGCGCTGGGTCGTACGGCGGCCGCCGCTCGGCCATGTGCTGGCGACCGCGCACGACATGAAGCGCGAGCACCGGGTGATCAGCGCGCTGCACCCGACGGACGTGCCGGTGCCGAGGACCGTGCTGCTGTGCGAGGACGAGGAGGTGCTGGGCGCGCCCTTCTACGTCATGGACTTCGTGGAGGGAACGCCGTACCGCACCGCCGAGCAGCTCGCCCCGCTGGGCCCCGAGCGGACGCGCGACGCGGTGCTCGGGCTGCTGGACACGCTGGTCGAGCTGCACGCGGTGGACCCCGCCGAGGTGGGACTCGCGGACTTCGGGCGCCCCGAGGGTTTTCTGGACCGGCAACTGCGGCGCTGGGGCAAGCAGCTGGACGCCTCCCGCAACCGCGAGCTGGCCGGGATCGACGAACTGCACGCGGCCCTGGGGCGGGAGCTGCCCCGCTCCCCCGCACCGACCGTGGTGCACGGGGACTACCGGCTCGACAACGTCCTGCTCGGTGAGGACGACAGGATCGCCGCGATTCTGGACTGGGAGATGTCGACGCTCGGCGATCCGCTGACCGACCTGGGGCTGCTGGTCATGTACAGCATCCCCTTGGGCATCCCCCACTCCCCCGTCTCCACGACCGCCACGGCGGCCGGGCACCCGGGCGTCGCCGAGCTGGTCGAACGGTACGCCGTTCGCTCGGGACGCGATGTGTCCGCCGTCTCCTGGTACACGGCCTTCGCGTGGTTCAAGCTCGCCGTGATCCTGGAGGGCATCCACTACCGGTACACGCTCGGCCAGACGGTCGGCGGGGGCTTCGACAGCATCGGCGACCTGGTCCCCGTCTTCGTCGAACACGGCCTGACCACGCTTCGAGAAGGCCTTCAGGAGGGCTGATCCACCATGGATTTCGCATTCGACGCCCGCACGGAGGAGCTGCGCGCCAAGCTCCTCGCCTTCATGGACGAGTACGTCCATCCGGCCGAGGCCGTCGCCGACGAGCAGCGGGCCCGGCTCGCCTCGCCGTGGGACACCCCGGCCGTCGTCGAGGAGCTGAAGGCCGAGGCCCGTCGGCAAGGGCTGTGGAACCTGTTCCTGCCCGATTCCGAGTACGGTGCCGGGCTCACCAATCTGCAGTACGCGCCCCTCGCCGAGATCACCGGGCGTTCCCCGCAGTTGGCGCCCACCGCGCTGAACTGCGGGGCGCCCGACACGGGCAACATGGAGGTGCTGGCGCAGTTCGGTGACGAGCGGCAGAAGAAGCAGTGGCTGGAGCCGTTGCTCGCCGGGGAGATCCGCTCGGCGTTCGCGATGACCGAGCCGGAGGTGGCCTCCTCGGACGCCACCAACATCACCACGCTGATCGAGCGAGCCTCCGACGGCACGGACGAGTACGTCATCACCGGTCGCAAGTGGTACATCTCCGGGGCCATGAACCCGGACTGCAAGATCTTCATCGTGATGGGCAAGACGGACCCGGAGGGGTCCGACATCCGCCGCCAGCAGTCCATGGTCCTGGTCCCGCGCGACACCCCGGGCGTCGAGGTCAGGCGCGCGATGCGGGTGTACGGCTACGAGGACCACTACCACGGCGGGCACGCGGAGGTGATCTTCGACCACGCGCGCGTGCCGGTGTCGAACCTGATCGGCGAGGAGGGCGGCGGCTTCGCCATCGCCCAGGCCCGCCTCGGTCCGGGCCGTATCCACCACTGCATGCGGCTGATCGGCATGGCCGAGCGGGCCATCGAGCTGATGTGCAGGCGGGCGGTGGCGCGTACCGCCTTCGGCAAGGCGCTGGCCCAGCAGGGCGTGGTGCACAACTGGATCGCGGACGCGCGCGTGGCCGTGGAGCAGCTGCGACTGCTGGTGCTGAAGACGGCCTGGATGATGGACACGGTCGGCAACAAGGGTGCCCACACCGAGATCCAGGCCATCAAGATCGCCACGCCTCGTACGGTCGTCGACATCATCGACCGGGCGATCCAGCTCCACGGCGCGGGTGGCGTCAGCCAGGACTTCCCACTGGCCGAGCTCTACGCGGGCGCCCGGACGCTGATGATCGCCGACGGGCCGGACGAGGTGCACCAGCGGTCGCTGGCGCGGCGGGAGCTGAAGAAGTACGTATGAGGGGTCATGTGTAAGGGGCGGCCGCAGTTGCGGCCGCCCCTTACACATGTGCCTGGGGGTGCTAGGGGGTGTTTCGAAAGTCCCGCACAGCACCCACGGCGCCCGGCACGCACTCTCGCCGCACCAGCCGAAAGCCCAAGTACATCCAGTACGAGAGCTTTCGTCCGGCACGCCGAGAGCACGCACCGGACACCGCGGGCACCGCACAGGACTCTCGAAACACCCCCTAGGGGCGCAGTGCGCGCAGCAGCAGATCCGCCAGGTGGTCCGCGACCTCCTGCGGGCTCAGCGGGCCATCGGGGCGGTACCACGTCGACAGATGGTGGACCGAGCCGAAGTGGTAGTCCACGACCAGATCCGCCGGCGTCGCCTTGGAGAAGACGCCCGCTTCCTGACCCTCCTCGACGAGCGCACGGAAGCGTTCGTGGTAGCGACGGCGCTCGGCGCGCACCTGTTTGTTCTTCTCGGGGCTGAGGTGGTGCATGGAGCGGAAGAAGATCATCGCGTCGTCGAGGTTGTCGATGGTCGTGACCACGACGTCGGCGGCCGCGTCCCGGAGCCGCTTCTCGACCGGTTCGTCGGCGTCCGCGAAGGCGTCCAGGCGCTCCTGCTGGATACGCAGCACGCGCGCGTACACCTCGTGCAGGAGGTCGTCCTTGGAGCCGAAGTAGTGGTACAGCGCCCCCTTGGTGACGCCTGCGGCCTCGACGATCTCCTGTACGGAGGTGCGGTCGTAGCCCTGCTCGGCGAAGAGCCGGGTGGCGGCGGCCAGCAGCCGCTGCGGGACGGGCGTGCCGTCTCCGTCCGTCGTCCTGGGCACTGCCGCCACCTGCCTTCCGTGTCGTACACCGGCCCTCCGGGCGTCGTCGCCGGGCCGGGATCGCGTTTCCTGTCGGAGGATCTTCCCACTCTCCGCCCCGGGCAAGTCGGGCAGGGCGGTCAGTCGGCCGCCTCCCACTTCTGCTGAATGTGGTTCATGTTGGTCAGCCAGCGGTCCGGGTCGGCGGCCCGCGCCTGGTAGTAGGCGGCGGCCTCGGGGTGCGGCAGGATCAGGAAGCGGTCCTCCTCCATCCCCTTGAACAGTGCCTCCGCGACGTCCTCGGGCTCGATCGCGGTCGGCGCGAGCACGAGGTCGCCCGCGCTGCCGGAGGCGGTGAGCATGTCGGTGCGGACGCCCTGGGGGCAGATCGCGTGGACCTTCAGGCCACGGTGGCGGTAGGTGAGGGAGAGCCACTCGGCGAAGGCGTACGCGCCGTGCTTGGTGACGCTGTAGGGGGCGGCGCCGATCATGGTGAGCAGTCCGGCGGCCGAGACCGTGGAGACGAAACGGCCGCTGCCGCGCTCCAGCCAGTCGGGGAGCAGTTCGTGGGCCGCGCGGACGTGTGCCATCACGTTCACGTCCCAGGCGAGCGCCCAGACCTTCTCGTCGGCCGCCTCGGTGCCGGCGGAGGCGAGGCCCGCGTTGGCGCAGTACACGTCCACCGTGCCGCCGAGGGCGTCCCGGGCGTCGGTGACGACCGCGGACGCGTCGCCGGGGACCGCGATGCCGCCGATCTCGTCGGCCACGGCCTTCGCCCTGGCCTCGTCCAGGTCGTTGACGACGACCCGGGCTCCCTCGGCCGCGAAACGGCGGGCCAGCGCGGCACCGATACCGCCTCCCGCTCCGGTGACGACCACACCCGCACCCTGCACGACTCCCACCATCGGTCTCCTTCGACGCGACGCGAACGGCTCCGCTCCGGACATCAGACTAACCAGTCGGTATGTACGGGCGGAAGGGGCTCACGACGCGCACCGCCGCCCGCATCCGGTACGTTCCCCGGGTCCGGCGCGCACGCTAGCGTGCGTGGCCATGACAGTTCCGTCGGTCACCCAGGTCACGGAGGTCACCACCATGAGCTTGTCGAGACGGGGGCTGCTCGCCGCCACCACGGGTGTCACCGCGCTGACGGCCTGTTCCGCGGGCCCGGCCACATCCGCCGAGAGCGGCGGCCGCGGACTGCGAACCGGATTCGAGCGCCTCGTCGCCGACGGATACGCCGTGCTCGACGGTCAGCGGGTCGGCGTCGTCACGAACCCGACGGGCATCACCAGGGACGTGCGCCACATCGTCGACGTCATGCACGCCGACGACCGGGTGAACCTCGTGGCCGTCTTCGGCCCGGAACACGGCTTTCGCGGCACCGCGCAGGCGGGCGGCTCGGAGGGACGCTACGACGACCCGGCGACCGGACTGCCCGTCTACGACACGTACATGAAGAGCGGCCGGCCCCTCGCCGACATCTTCACCGCCTCCGGCGTGGACACCGTCGTCTTCGACATCCAGGACGTGGGCGCCCGCTTCTACACCTACATCTGGACGCTGTACGACTGTATGGAGGCGGCGCGGCTCGCGGGCAAGCGGTTCGTGGTGCTCGACCGGCCGAACCCGGTGACCGGGCGCGCTGCCCTTGGGCCGGTGCTGCACAAGGAGTTCGCGACGTTCGTCGGGCGGGAGCCGGTCTCCCAGGCGCACGGGATGACGGTGGCGGAGCTGGCGCGGCTGTTCAACGGGGAGTTCCTCACCGCGCCCGTACCGCTGGAGACGGTCCTCATGAGCGGATGGAAGCGCTCGGACTTCTACGACGCCTCCGGGCTCCCCTGGGTGCCGCCGAGCCCGAACATGCCGACGCCCGACACCGCCCTGGTGTACTCCGGGACCTGTCTCTTCGAGGGGACGAACCTGTCGGAGGGGCGCGGCACGACCCGCCCGTTCGAGCTGCTCGGCGCGGAGGGCATCGACCGACGGTGGGCGGAGGAAGTCAGTCGACTCGGGCTGCCGGGCGTGCGCTTCAGGGAGGCGTACTTCGCACCGACCTTCTCCAAGTTCCAGGGGAAGACGGTCGGGGGCGTACAGATCCACGTGCACGACCGGGCCGCGTACGACCCCGTGCGTACCGGTGTGGCGCTGCTGGTGACCGCCAAGTCGGTCTGGAGCGGCTTCGGTTGGCGCTCCGACAACTGGATCGACAAGCTGACCGGTTCCACGCTCGTGCGCACGATGATCGACGCGGGGGCGACGGCCGACGAGGTCGTGGCCGGCTGGCAGGAGGAGCTCGCCGCGTTCCGGGCGGTGCGGCGGCGGTACCTCGCCTATCACTGATCCGGGTGCATCCCTTCACTGATCCGGGTGTATCCCTGCCCTGACGTATGGCCAAGCTCCCCCGGCGGCGGGACCATGCGCGCACAGGGCATGCGCAGGGCATGTGCGCGGCCGCCGAAGGGGGCTTGGCATGGTGGCGGACCCCGGTATGAGCGTGACTCCCTACTGGGAGCTGACCTTCGACGCGGACGGAGACGTGGACGCCCGGCAGCGGGAGCGTCTGGTCACGGGGGTCGGGCAGCGCAGCGTGCGCGACCTGGTCGTCTTCGCGCACGGCTGGAACAACGACCGCTCGATCGCCACCGGGCTCTACCGTCGGTTCTTCGAGCCGTTCCCCTCACTCGCGCCACGGGCCCGACTCGGGTACGTCGGGGTGCTGTGGCCCTCGATGCGGTTCTCGGACGAGCCGATCCCCGACTTCAAGCCGTCCCTCGCCGCGGCCCCCGCCCGCCGCCCGGTGCTCGACAAGGGCACCCGGCACGCCCTCCTGGAGGTGTTCCCGGGGCGGGCCGTCGTCGTGGAGCAGATGGCGCGGCTGCTGGACCAGCGGCCGGACGAGGCGGCCTCGTTGGAGGAGTTCGGGCGCCTCGTACGGCTGCTGGTGGAGGTACGGCCGCAAGGGCCGCAGGCTGCCTTCGCCGCGGACACGCTGGCGGAGGGCACGCCGGAGAGCGACCCCGAGATGCTGTTCGGCGATACGGCACAGGTGTGCGGGGAGTTCGCGGCGGCGCTGGCGGATGCCGAGTCCCCCGGCGAGGAACCGTCAGCCACCCTCGCGCCGCCCCGGTTGTGGGGCGGCGCCCACGAACTCCTGCGTCAGGCCACGTACTTCGCCATGAAGCGCCGCGCCGGAACCGTCGGCGAGCGCGGACTCGGCCGGGTGGTCGGACAGCTCGTGCGGGCCGTGCCCGGCGTACGGGTGCATCTCGTCGGGCACAGCTTCGGCGCACGCCTGGTGTCGTTCGCGCTGCGCGGGCTGCCGGACGGGGTGCGGGCGGTGAAGTCGGTGACGCTGCTCCAAGGGGCCTTCTCGCACTACGCGTTCGCGGCGCGGCTGCCGCACGACACGCGGGCGAGCGGGGTGCTGCACGGTCAGCAGAACCGTATCGACGGTCCTCTGGTGTGCTGCCACTCCCGTCATGACTCGGCGCTCGGCACGATCTACCCGCTGGCCTCCCGCCTGGCGGGCGACGCCCACGCGGTGGCGGGCATCAGCATGGGCGGCATCCTGCGCGCCAAGTGGGGTGCGCTCGGCTACGGCGGCATCAAGGCCGTGCAGGGCACCCGCTCGCTCAAGCTCGCCGATGCGCTCAGGTCCCCACTGCCCACGTCCGGTTGTGTGAACGTCGACGCGGCCGCGGTGGTCAGGCGCGGTGGGCCCCCGTCGGGAGCCCACAGCGACATCTGCCACCGGGAGTTGGCGCAGGTGGTGCTGGCGGCGGGCCGTATCGCCCGAGCCCGAGCCTGAGCCCGGGACAGAGGCGCCCGGCCCACCGCCGCACGGTCGTCGACCGAGGAGTCACCTGTGCGAGGTGAACTCCACCACCTGCTGGTAGGTCGGCCGGTTCTGCCAGCTGATCTTGTCGTGCTTGATGCCGCCGAGCTCCTGCTGAATGATCGAGTCGGCGCACCACTGGTCGCCCGCCGAGCAGTACTCGTCGCCGGGGTAGACCTGGGCGGCGGTCTTGCCGGCCGCCTCCTTGAGGGTGCTGATCAGCAGGTTCCGGCAGGCGCTGAGGCTGCCGTCGCCGCAGTACGTCCGCGCCAGGCCGCCTTGCACCTGCTCACCGAGCACGGCCCGGATGTCCTTGTCGACATAGCTCCACCAGCCGTACTGGAAGGAGCTTCCGGCGTGCGAGCCGGTCGGGCCGTGACCGGCCGAGGGTGACTCGTCGACGGGGAGGTTGCGGGTGATGGCCGTGTAGAGGTCGGTGCCGAGGCCCGGTTCGAACTCGGCCTTCACCAGCAGCGGCCACCAGGCGTCCAGGATGCGGATCGCCTCGGCATTGGCGTACCTCTTCGAACCGGCCGAGGTCTCCGTGCGTTTGGCGCCGGCCGTCAGCCAGCCGTTCAGTTTCGTGACGGCCGCGGCGGCCGCGGTGTCCGTGACCGGCTCGCTGTTGACGACCCTCAGCAGCTTGGGCAGGACGTCCTCGGCGCGCAGATCGGCGATTCCGGCGTCGGCCATCGCCTTCACCAGCGAGGCCCTGGTCACCCCGCCCTCGGCCACCAACTCCTTGACCCGGTCGTCGAGCAGGTTGCCGCGGTGGACCGACCCATTGCCCCAGGGGGCCGTGGTGTAGTCCTTGGCCTGCTTGTTGTTCCAGGAGATGTAGTAGTCCTGGTCGACGGAGTTGGGGTGCGCGGACGGGGGCGTGTAGTCGGCGGTGTTCGTCGCCGGGTTCCAGTTCCGCCACTCGTACGCGGCCCGCCCCCACACCGGGAACTCGGCGTCGACGTCGGTGGCGCGCACCGGGTTGTCACCGCTGTTGTAGTACGCGGTGTGCTCGGAGTCGGCGTAGAACCAGTTGAACGTGTAGTTGATGTTCTGCACCGCGCGCTGGAAGGACTCCGGGCCCGTCACGTAGTCCGGGTCGTTCAGCATCTGGAAGCCGATGATCGACTCGGCCTCGTTCAGGTAGGAGGAGCGCAGGGTGGTGTAGGCGACCTTCTTGCCGTCGACGGTCGCGCGGTGCGAGACCGGGCCGTACTTGGTGCGCCAGACCTGCATGCGGTACGAGCCCGCCGGGGTGGAGTCGGCGGTGGTCGGCTTCCAGGCGTTGGTCTGTTCGACCTTCTCCATGGGCGTGCAGGTGCCGTGGTACAGGTAGTGGAAGTCGTCCTGGCACAGCTCGACCGCGTAGGTGTCGATGATGTCCTGGCCGGAGGTCGTGGCGCTCCACGCGTAGTCCTGGCCGCGGCCCAGCTCGACGTACATGCTCAGGCCCGCGAAGGAGGCGCCGCGGGCGCTGATGCCCGGGCCCTGGATCTCCTGGAGCATGAGCAACTGCGGTGCGAAGTAGCCGGTCTGCGGGCCGAAGACGGCTATCGGGTTCCCGCTCGCGGTGTGCTCGCCGCTGACGACGAGGGCGTTGGACATGCCGCGCCTGGCCGAGCCGAGGGCGCTCGCCGTCGCCTCGGCCGACGTGCTCGCCGAACCGGCTGTGGCCGCGCTGCCGGTGCGGTCGTGGACCAGCGGTTCCTCGGTCACCGAGCCCGCGTCGGGGAGGGCGATGCCCTGCGGGTCGTCGGGCTTGGTGGCGTACGGGAAGCTGCCGTCGTGGACGGTGAGCACGGCCTCGGGGTCGTTGCGCTCGCGGAAGGACTCCCAGACCTTGGTGCCCTCTTCCACGCCGTACTGCTCCTGGGCGGCGAGGAGGGAGAGCGCGTTGTTGACCTCGCCGCCGCCGCCCGAGCCGAAGAGGGCGCCGATGACGGAGGCCAGCGCGACCAGGTCGGTGGGCTTGAAGCGCTCGATGGTGCCGACGTTGGTGATGGAGTCCTTGTGGCCGGTGAGGACGTACTCGCCGGGGAAGTAACGGCCGCTGTCGGAGGCGTCGATGTAGGCGTTGATGCCGTCGACGTAGGCGTTGACGTCGTCGAAGGCCAGTTCGCCGCGCTCGCCGTTGGTGGCGACCGCGTGGTCGATCTGGGCCTGCAGATCGGCCTCGGTGTACGGGGCATGGCGCCAGAACTCCTGCTCCAGGCCCTGGTTGGACTCGGCGCCGCCCGCGAACGGGGTCAGATTGCCGCGTCCGACGTGCCGGAAGACGTCCATCAGCCACAGCCTGTCCTGGGCTGCCGCATAGCCGGCTCCGAACTCGGTGCCGTATCGAGTGGTACCGGTGATGTGCGGCACACCGGTCTTCTTGTCGCGGACGATCGTCACGTCCGTGCGGCCGGCCGGGCTGAGGGTGGAGGCGACCTGGTCGGAGGGGACGCCGAAGGACGCGTCGTTGAAGAAGGTGTTGATCGTGGAGTTGGTGAGCGCGGGGTAGCCGGTGGCCAGGTTGGCGTAGGGCCCGAGCTGGTTGGACGAGTTCGCGGGCTTCGCGCCGAAGGCCTGGTTGAGGAGGATCTGTGCGAGGGTGGCGTTGCCGTTCTGGCCGGGCGGAAGGATGTCGGAGCACTGACCACCGCAGTAGTCGGTGACAGCCGCGGCCTCGACATCGGCCGTTGCCGCGGTCTCGGCGGCGGCCGCTTGGGAAAGCGGTGACAAAAGGCCGGCAATGAGGACGCATACGGATGCGCCCTTGAGGAACTCCGGAATTCTGCCGGGAGTTCTCAGTCTGTCGAGCATGGTGCGTGGGGTGCTCCGTGGCATGGCAGCTCCTGGCGACGGGGGTGGGCGGGACGTTACCGCCGGTATCCCCGGGTTGGAAGATGAACATGCATCAACTTTTACGAAATCGCCACGGCGCCACGTATCACTCGGCAGACGACCGACGGCTGGGGGAAGCCGCCGTGACCGTTCGGCGGATCGCTTATGGAGGTCATCGGAAATCGGATGGAGCCGAATCGGGAGTCGATACGTCTATTCGGCGACGTCCGTACGACGACGCCGAAGTGACCGAAGTACAGGTGCAGGTGTGACGGAGGTGCAAGGCGATGGCCGGTTTCCGGAGTCTGGCGAGACAGGTGCGCGATCCACGGTGTGATCTGGCACTACGGCGCTACTCACTGCGCAAGTGCCTGGAGAGGTTTGCCCCCTACGGGCATCGGGCGACCTGGGATCACCTGTGTTCCCGGGCCGGGTTCGGTGCGGAGGACCGTTCCCCGGACCCAGCGCGGCTCGTGGCCGCACTGGAGGAGCTGGAGGAGGCCCGCTCCGTCTGGCTCGCCTATGAGGTGGAGTTCGCGCAGCGCCGCAAGCGGGAGAAGCACGACGGGCTGCGCAGGCCGGGCAGTGTCGACGACTGGCACCGGCTGACCTGGGGCGGTTTCGGCGTCGCATGGTGCGACGACCCCCGGGTCCACCCCCATGAACCATTGGCCGAGGTGCTGCGCCGGCTCATCGCCGCGCTGGAGCGCGAGCCGGGCAGGGTGTGCCCGGTGTGCGAGGGCGCGCGCCTCATGTGGAAGCACGACCTGGATCACGAGCCGTCGTCGGGTCCCGTCTGCACGGACTGCGGGATTCTCGTACCACGGCCGGTGTTGACTCCTGAAGCCCTGGCGGAGGCCAGGCGGGTTCGGCTGCTGGTGTCGGCCTGACCACGGCGGGGGTGCGCCGGGGATGCCGCACCCCCGTGCATATGGGGAGCTTTGTCAGTGGTGACTGGCACCATCGGGGACATGGTGCAGGTCTGTTTGAACGGGGCCCGAGGGGCCGGTGACGGGGCCGTGGTGCCCATGTCACCGGGCGCGATGGCCGACTCGGCGGAGGATTCCGTCGCGGCAGGGGCGTCGGACATCCATGTCCATCCCAAGTCCCCCTGCGGTCATGACACGTTGTCGGCGAGGGCGATCGCGGCCACGCTCGACGAGATACGCTCACGGGCCCGCGTCCCCGTCGGCGTCACCACCGGAGCCTGGATCGAACCCGACCCGGCCGCCCGCGTGGCACGCGTCCGCTCCTGGACCGTCCTGCCCGACCACGCCTCGGTCAACTGGCACGAGCCGGGTGCCGAGCAGGTCGCCGCCGCCCTGCTGGAGCGCGGAGTCGGCGTGGAGGCGAGCCTCTGGTCCGGCACGGACGGACCCGCCCGGTTCCTGGCGTCACCGCTGGCGCCCCGGGTGCTGCGCGTCCTCGCCGAGGTGACGGACCCCTCGGCGGACACGGCGGAGCGGTCCGCCCAAGCCCTCCTCACCGAACTGGGCGACGCCCACGGCCGGCCCGTCCTGCTGCACGGGGAGCAAGGCGGCGCCTGGCCCGTGCTCCGGCTGGCGGGGCGGCTGGGGCTCGCGACGCGCATGGGCCTGGAGGACACGTTGGTCCTGCCGGACGGGGAACGGGCCGTGTCCAACGCTCAGTTGGTGGCGGAGGCGGTGGTCCAGTACGGGGCGGCCCAGCGAGCGCCGTAAGGGAGAGTGAGGAGTTCGGTGCGGGCGTACAGGAGTTCACCGCCCAGCAGCTCCGCCGCGCCCAGTCGGCGGACCTGGCCGTCGCGAAGGCCGTTCCGTCCGGCCGTCGAGTGGTACAACCCGGTGACCGGCGGGCGGGCCATCGCGCAGGCGGTCAGCCCGGCCTGTCCGACGCCACGGGATCGGGGGATCCTGGGGGTACGGGGAGATCGCGGGCCGCGCTGTTCAGCAGCAGTCCCCGGGCTCCGGCTGCGGGTCCGCGCGCCGCGCTTCCTGCCCTACGGCGGTGGCCTTGCGCTCGACCATGAGGCGGGAGCCGGACTGGCGCTCGCCGAAGACGTCGTCGGGGTTGGACAGCACGCAGCCGTCCAGGGACAGACAGCCGCAGCCGATGCAGTCGGTGAGGTGGTCGCGCAGCCGGTTGAGCTGCTTGATGCGTTCGTCGAGCTCGGAGCGCCAGGCCTCGGAGAGGTGGGCCCAGTCCTCGCGGGTCGGGGTGCGCTCCTCGGGGAGTTCGGCGAGGGCCTCGCGGATCGTGGCGAGCGGGATACCGACACGCTGCGCGGCCCGGACGAAGGCGACCCGGCGCAAGGTGTCACGGCTGTACCGGCGCTGGTTGCCCGCGGTGCGGCGGCTGCTGATCAGGCCCTTGGACTCGTAGAAGTGCAAGGCGGAGACGGCGGCGCCGCTGCGGGCCGACAGCTGGCCGACGGTCAACTCGTGGATCTTCTCGGGGATCTGGGGCACCCCTCCAACCCTACCGACCCCATCGCGCTCCCGACCGTTGACAGGGGGCTCACACCCGACCATGCTAAGCAGTTGCTTAGACATGGAGACGCAGGCACAGACACAAACAGCAGGCACAGACAGAGACATGGGATACAGACATGGGATGCGGGAGGCCGGGACATGGCTGAGGCGAGGATCTTCACGTCCGCCGACGAGCTGAAGGCGGCGGTGGGCGAGGAGCTGGGGTACAGCGACTGGCTGGAGATCGACCAGAAGCGGATCGATCTCTTCGCGGAGGCCACGGGTGACCACCAGTGGATCCACGTGGACCCGGAGAAGGCCGCCGCGGGGCCGTTCGGGACGACCATCGCGCACGGGTATCTGACCCTCTCCCTGCTGCCCCTGCTCGTACCGCAGGTCATGCGGGTCGAAGGACTGAAGATGGGCGTCAACTACGGCACCAACAAGGTCCGATTCCCCGCACCGGTACCCGTGGGCTCCCGGCTGCGCGCGACCGCCGCACTCAAGGAGGTCACGGAGGCGGGGGAAGGCGTCCAGGTGACGGCCGCGGTCACCGTGGAGCGCGAGGGCGGGAACAAGCCGGTGTGCGTGGCGGAGTCGGTGTCGCGCTACTACTTCTGAGGCTTCTGACGGCCGCCCCTCAGGGCTTCTTCGCTCCCACCATCCGCAGTACGAGGTCGGCGTACAGCGCGCCGACCTCGTCCGGCGTCCGGGGGCCGTTCACGTTGAACCAGCGGGCGACGTCGATGCACAGGGACAGCACGGCGAGGGTGGTGCCGGGAACGTCCGGGACGTCGAACTCGCCCGCCGCGACGCCGTCCTGGATGATGCCGCGCACCTCGGCGTCGACCTGGCGGCGCAGCGCGAGGATCTCGGCACGGGCGTCCGGGCCGAGTGAGTCCAGTTCGTACTGCACCACCCGTGCGGTGGTGCGCCCCCCGGCGTGCCAGCGGACGAAGGAGCTCACGGCGTCGGCGAGCCGCTCGGTCGCGCCGCCCTCGCCCCGGGCCGCCGTCCGCAGGATCTCCAGGGCCTTCTCGTGGCCGATACGGCTGATCCGGTGGAGCAGCTCTTCCTTGGTCTTGTAGTGGATGTAGAGCGCAGCCGGGCTCATCCCGGCGCGGCCCGCGATGTCACGGGTCGTCGTCGCGTGGTAGCCGCGCTCGGCGAAGGCCTCCACGGCGGCCACGAGCAGCCGCCGGGCCGCGTCCGGGGTGACCTCACCCCACGGCTGGGGCTCGCCGCCGGCCGTCTCCTCCGCCGTACTCATCGCTTGCTCTTTCCTTCGACTGGCAGGACATACACCATACCGCCGAGGGTGAGCGGGCGCTTAGGGCGCCCGTTCAGGAGCGTGTACGCGAGGTGCTCAGAGTTTCTCGAAGGGGTCGTGTTCGGCGAGCAGCTTCTCCAGCCGGGCCTGGTCGACGCGGCTGACGATCTGCCCGGCCTCCTGCCGGTCCCGGATCACCTTGGCGAGGGTGAAGGCGGAGGTGACCAGGTAGAGGACGGCGATCGCGAGGAACGCGCGGACCCAGGCGTCGGCCTGCAGTTTGAAGATGCCGACGGCGGTGGCGACCATCGCGACGGCGAAGGAAACCAACGCCTGACCGAAGTACGCGGCGGTGGTCTGCTGTTTGACCGGTGTCTCACTCATGCGGACAAGGATCGGCGGATGTGGCCGCCGCCACATCCGCTCGGATACTCAGTCAGTACTCAGAACGTCACCCTTGCTCAAAACGCCGAAACGCCCGTCAGCGCGCGGCCGATGAGCAGCTTCTGTATCTGGCTGGTGCCCTCGTAGAGGGTCATCACGCGGGCGTCGCGGAGCAGCTTCCCGGCCGGGTACTCGTCGATGTAGCCGTAGCCGCCGAAGACCTGGAGCGCGTTGTTGGCGGCGCGGACGGCGGCCTCCGAGGCGAAGAGCTTGGCCTTGCTCGCCTCGGTGGCGAAGAGCCGACCGCGGTCGACGAGGTCGGCGACCCGCCAGGTCAGCAGCCGTGCCGCGTCCACGTCGACGGCGATGTCGCTGATGAGCTCCTGGACGAGTTGGTGGTGGGCGATGGTCCTGCCGAACTGCTCGCGCTCGGTCGCGTACGTCACCGCCGCGTCGAGCGCGGCCTGGGCGATCCCCACGCAGCCTGCCGCGACCGACATCCGCCCCTTCGCGAGGGCGGACATGGCCACGGAGAAACCCTTGCCCTCGGGCCCCAGCATCGCGCTCGCGGGCACCCGTACGCCGTCGAGGACCAGCTCGGCGGTGGCCTGTCCGCGCAGGCCGAGCTTGCCGTGGAGGGGGCGGCGGGTCAGGCCGGGGGTGTCGGTGGGGACGAGGAAGGCGGAGACGCCCTTGTGGCCCGGGGCGTCGGTCGAGCGCGCGAACAACAGGACCACGTCGGCCCAGGTTCCGTTCGTGATGAACATCTTAGTGCCGTTGATGACGTAGTCGTCGCCGTCGCGTACCGCGCTCGTCGCGAGGTTGCCCGCGTCCGATCCCGTGCCGGGTTCGGTGAGGCCGAAGCAGCCGACGTACTCGCCGGAGGCCAGGCCCGGCAGCCAGCGCCGCTTCTGCTCCTCGCTCCCCCAGGACGCGACGGTCTTGGCGACCAGCCCCAGAGAGACGGAGACGATGCCGCGCACGGAAGAGTCACCGCGGCCGAGTTCCTCGGTGACGAGGCAGTACGCGAGGTGGTCGCCGCCGGAGCCGCCGTACTCCTCGTCGAGGGTGAGTCCCAGGAAGCCGAGCGCGCCGAGCTTCTTCACGATGGCCCGGTCGACGTTCTCGGCGCGGTCCCAGGCGGCCGCGTGCGGGGGGATCTCGCGTTCGACGAAGTCTCTCGCTAGCCGGCGGACGGCGGTCTGCTCCTCGGTGAGCTCCAGGTTCATGACGCGTCACCTCGTACGTGAAAGTGTCGATTTTAATTACCAGTGCTAGTTTAATTTCGCAGGCCTACTATGTGCGCCATGGCCCGACCGCGCAAGCCCCTTCTGAGCACCGACCGGATCGTCGAGACCGCACGGCAGTTGGTGGACGCGGA
Source organism: Streptomyces sp. NPDC002845 (assembly GCF_053591955.1). Taxonomy (NCBI): domain Bacteria; kingdom Bacillati; phylum Actinomycetota; class Actinomycetes; order Kitasatosporales; family Streptomycetaceae; genus Streptomyces; species Streptomyces sp. NPDC002845. Next base: position 68,296 of record NZ_JBSFUU010000053.1, read on the forward strand.
GGGGCTGGCGGCGCTCTCGACGCGCCGGCTTGCCGCCGAGCTGGGGGTGAGCGGGCCGTCCCTCTACAACCACTTCCGCACGAAGGACCAGATCCTGGAGGCGGTCGCGGACTCGGTGAGCGCGCAGGTCGATCTGTCGATGTTCGAGGACGGGCGGGAGTGGCGGACGGCGCTGCACGACTGGGCCGTCTCCTATCGGGCCGCCCTGCGGGATCACCCGAACATCGTTCCCGTCCTCGTCCGTGGGCCGGGGCGTCGGCCGGCCGGGCTTCGGCTTGCCGATGCGGTGTTCGGGGCCATGGTCGAGGCGGGGTGGCCTCCGGCGCAGGCCACGTCGATCGGTGCGCTGATGCGGTACTTCATCATGGGCTCCGCCCTCGGGTCCTTTGCCGGGGGGTTCGTGGACGACGAGAATGCGTACGATCCGGCCGACTATCCGCATCTCGGGCAGGCCCATCTGCTTGCCGAGCAGCAGGAGAAGGTGGACGAGCGGGCCTTTGAGACGGGGCTTACGGCTCTGCTGGACGGGTTGGCGCGGCAGTATGAGGCGGTTCGGCGGGTGCCCTAGGGGTTTTCGCCCCCGCCGCCCCTACCCGTCCCATCCTCCAGGGGCTGCGCCCCTTCGACCCCTGGGGTGGGTGGGTTGTCTGCGGGTGGGTGGGTTGTCTGCGGGTGGGTGGGTTGTCTGCGGGTGGGTGGGTTGTCTGCGGGTGGGTGGGTTGTCTGC
>NZ_JBSFUU010000054.1:0-68966 GCF_053591955.1 Streptomyces sp. NPDC002845
GTTCCCCGGCCCTCAAGACCGTTCGGAGGGTCACCGGATCATCGATCCGGTTTACGTCGATTCGGCCAACACTGGCCAATCACGATAGGAACGGTGCGGGCGTGCTGGCTGTCCGTTGACAGCGAAGTCAGTCCGACGAAAGGCGCTGACCTGCGCGGACTAACCTTGCTGTCAATGCGGTCGCGTGTCGTCGCCCGCCCCTTCCGAACCCTTTGACCTGCGCCGACTGGATTGGGTGGCAAGGAGCGGCTGCGGACTGGGTTCACTGTCGACGGACACTGGCGGGCATCGCGACGGCCCGGCCGCTCATGGACGGCGTACCGCGGGATTCGGCTGACGCACGTGCGCGTGGCGACTGTCAGGAGCCGTAAGACGTGTCGGAGGCTCGGAGAGCCGTCGGTTTCAGCGCGCGGCGCCGGACGCCGTCGGGTTCAGGCGGTCGCGGATGATCCGTACGGCCGCCTCCGCGTCGTCCACCGTGATCGTGAACGTACGGCCGTCCCACAGGCGCAGCACCACGCCCTCGCCGCGCCGGACGACGAAGGCGGTGCCCTTCTCGGGCCGCCAGCGGTAGCCCCAGCCGCCCCAGTGGCGCGGAGTGACCCTGGGGGCGAAGTCGGCGCCTGCCACCTCGGAGAGGGGGATACGGCGGCGCGGCACACCGATGTGGCCACAGCGCACTTCGAGGGAGTCCTTGTCGACCTTCACGGTGAGGTGCACGAACGCGAGCGTGCCGAAGAGCACCAGCACTCCGGCCGCGATGCAGCCGACGACCGACATGACGAGCGGGGCGGTGCCCGACGTCCACGCAGAGTCGACCGCCAGTTCGATGCCGAGCGCCATGCAGGCGGCACCGCCGAGGGCCGGCAGCCACTGCACGCGGTTGGTCGCGCGCCCGGTCCAGACCTCAGGCTGCTCAGGGGCTTCGGGGGTGCCCTCGTCGCCGTGGGGATGGTCCCTCATGGCTACGAGCCTACTCAGGTTCCGCAGCACGGGCACCGGGTTGCGGAGCGTTACCGCTCAGGGGGCGCCTGTCCTGGGCGCAGTGCGCGACCGGCGGTCAGCGCACACCCCTGGCGGCCTGGGGTTCGGCGGACGCGGAGCCAATCGCCTGCAGGAGCCTGCCTTCGTCGTACGCCAGCGCGGGCACGGGCAGCGCGGCCTCGCGTCCGCTGAGGAGCACCGTGAGCGTGCCGTCGGCGCAGGCCTCGACGGCCGGGAGCTGACCGACCCGGCGCAGCGCCTGGGCGGCGACGGCTCCGGCGGAGCCGTGCAGGACGAGGGGCGGCAGGCCCGGCTGCTGCACGGCCGCGCGGATACGCTCGGCGACCAGCTCGTAATGGGTGCAGCCCAGGACGACGGTCCTTACATCGTCGGGGGTCAGCACGGCGGCCGCGGTGACCGCGGCGTCGATCGCCGCCTGGTCCGCCTGCTCCACGGCCTCGGCGAGCCCCCAGCACGGCACCTCGGTGACCGCCACACCGTCGGCGAACTCCCGGATCAGACCCTGCTGGTAGGGGCTTCCGGTGGTGGCCGGCGTCGCCCAGATCGCGACGGGCCCGCCGCCCGCGGCGGCCGGCTTGATCGCCGGGACCGTGCCGATGACCGGCAGTCCGGGTTCGAGGAGGGCCCGCAGGGCGGGCAGGGCGTGCACGGACGCGGTGTTGCAGCCGACGATCAGGGCGTCGGGCCGCCGCTCGGCGGCCGCCTCCGCGACGGCCAGGGCGCGCCGGGTGAGGTCCTGAGGAGTGCGCGGTCCCCAGGGCATGCCGTCGGGATCCAGGGAGAGCACCAGATCCGCGTCCGGCCGCAGACGGCGTACCGCGGAGGCGGCGGGCAGCAGTCCGATTCCCGAATCCATGAGCGCGATCTTCACCCGGTCACCATAGACGATCCGCCCCGGCGGGCCGCCGCTGTGGGGCACACTGCGCGGGTGAGCGCCGTTGTGTGGACCGCCGTCGGATCACTGGCCGCCTGGCTGTGGCTGCTGCTCGGCCAGGGCTTCTTCTGGCGTACGGACGTACGTCTTCCCGCACGCCGGGAACCGGACTCCTGGCCGTACGTCTGTGTCGTCGTCCCGGCGCGCGACGAGGCCGCCGTACTGCCGCGAAGCCTGCCCTCTCTGCTGGCGCAGGACTACCCGGGCCGCGCGGAGGTCTTCCTCGTCGACGACGGCAGTACGGACGGCACCGGGGAAGCGGCCCACGAGCTGGCGCGGCGGCACGGCGGGCTGCCGCTCACCGTCTCCGCGCCCGGGGAGCCGCCGGCAGGCTGGACGGGCAAGCTCTGGGCCGTACGGCACGGAATCGAGCGGGCACGCGCGCGTGGGCCCGAGTATCTGCTGCTGACGGACGCGGACATCGCTCATCGGCCGGACAGTCTGCGGGAGTTGGTGGCGGCGGCACGGACCGGCGGTTTCGACCTCGTGTCGCAGATGGCCCGGCTGCGGGTGGAGAGCGCGTGGGAGCGGCTGGTGGTGCCCGCCTTCGTCTACTTCTTCACTCAGCTCTACCCGTTCCGCCGGATCGGGGTGAACGGCTCGCGCACGGCGGCCGCGGCGGGCGGCTGTGTGCTGCTGCGCACGGACGCCGCCGAGCGGGCCGGGATTCCGGACGCCATCCGGCAGGCCGTCATCGACGACGTGGCGCTCGCGCGGGCGGTCAAGGGCGGCGGCGGCCACATCTGGCTGGGGCTCGCGGAGCGCGTGGACAGCGTGCGGCCCTATCCCCGGCTGCACGACCTGTGGCACATGGTCGCGCGCAGCGCCTACGCCCAACTGCGGCACAACCCGCTGCTGCTCGTCGGTACGGTCCTCGGGCTGGCGCTGGTCTATCTCGTGCCGCCCGCGGCGCTCGTCATGGGTCTCGCGGCGGGCAGCACGACGGCCGCGCTCGCCGGCGGGCTCGCCTGGCTGGTGATGACGTCGACGTACGTGCCGATGCTGCGCTACTACCGCCAGCCGCTGTGGCTCGCTCCGCTGCTGCCGTTCACCGCGTTCCTCTATCTCCTCATGACGGTCGATTCGGCGGTGCGGCACTACCGGGGACGGGGTGCGGCCTGGAAGGGCCGCACCTACGCGCGCCCCGCCCCCGAGCAGCGCTGAGCGGTCACTTCCGGCCCGGAGTCCAGTTCATGCCCCACCCGTAGGCGTAGTCGACCGTGCGCTGCGGGCTCACGCCTCGCTCGGGGACCAGGTAGCGGGCCTCGCGCTGGACGAGCAGGTCGCCGCCCTGGCTGGTGATCAGGGCGAGCGCGCAGACGGTGGAGGGGACGGTGCACTCGTCGAGGGAGAAGTCGATGGCCGCGCCGTGCTGCGGCTGGAGGGTGACCCTCGCGTGCAGGTCGGCGAACGAGCGGGCGCCCTGGTAGATGGTCACGAAGATCAGGATGCGCCGGAAGGCCTGCTTGTGGTCGAGGTTGACGGTGAGGTTCTCACCGCTCGCGACGGCGCCGGTGCGGTCGTCGCCGTCGAGGTGGATGTACGGCGGCTGGTGCAGCGCCCCGAAGGCGTTGCCGAGCGCCTGGACGACTCCCTTCCTGCCGTCGGACAGCTCGTACAGGGCGCACAGGTCGAGGTCGAGGTCCGCGTGCATCGCCACGGCCCGGCCGAGCTTGCTGCCCCACCCCGAGAACTGCTTGCGCACCTCCCAGTTGAGGTTCACGCGCAGGGCACCGGACGTGCCGCCCTGCTTGGTCAGTGAGACCGAGGGGGCCTCCTTGGTGAGCGTGACCTTGGTCAGGCGGACCGGGGCCGGGGTCGGAGGCGGGGGTGCCGTGGGCGGGGCCGGGGGTGCGGGCGGGGTCGGGGTGGAGGGCGGGGTCACCGGGGGCGGGGCCGTGACCGGCGGAGCCACGGGCGCGGGCGGCGCCGCCTGCTGCGGCTCGTCCACCGTGATCCCGAAGTCCGTGGCCAGCCCTTCGAGCCCGCTGCTGTACCCCTGGCCGACGGCGCGGAACTTCCAGGCGCCCTGACGGCGGTAGAACTCGCCCAGGACGAAGGCCGTCTCCACACTCGCGTCGGCGCTGTCGTAGCGCGCGACCTCGTTGCCCGACCCCGCGTCGACCACACGGATGTACAGCCCCGGCACCTGCCCGAAGGGGCCGCCGTCCGCCGAGGCGGCGAGCACCACGGTCTCGATCCCGGGCTCCACGCGCGCGAGGTCGACGACCAGCGCGTCGGTCACCTGGCCGCCCGCGCTCCGCTTGCCCTCGTGGCGGACCGCGCCGGAGGAGTGCGCGGGCTGGTTGTAGAACACGAAGTCGGCGTCGGAGCGCACCTTTCCGGCGGCCAGCAGGAGCGCCGAGGCGTCCGCGTCGGGCACTCCCGCTCCGGAGCGCCAGCCCAATTCGACGCGCAGTGCGCCCGTCGGCACCGCGACATTCGACCCTTTCGACATTGACATGTCCGCCCCCATCACAAGGTCACCGCCAGGCCAGCGTCCCGGGCGGTCCGTTTCGATCCGTCGTCGCCAAACCTATTCCCCCGAGGCCGTGAACCCCCAGGAGCCGTACCGAAAGATCCCTGTCCAACCGCCGGTAACCCGCCGGGAACTCCCCCTCTACATGATGCGAACGCGATCTGCTGCCCTTTTTCACCGAGTTCGCTCGCATTGGGGATCCAGCGTCACGGCCGACACGGAAAACAACCCTCTTATCGGTCTCCCCAACCAGCACATCGTGGGCTTAACTTATGTGCCATGACCTCCCCCCGCTCCACCTATGGCGGCGGTTACTACTCCGCCTCGTCCTTCCCGGACACCCCCATCTACGACTCCCTCGTGGCTGAGCGGGGCACCCCGCAGATCGCCCCGATCCGGGTCCCGGCCGCGTACGACACCCCGGGCGGCAACCTGCCCGCACTCCCGTCGGCGCTGCCCGCCCTGCCCGCGGGCCCGTCCCCGCAGGCTCCCTCCTACGGCTACCCGCAGGCCCAGCAGCCCTCGCCGCTGCAGCAGGCCCCGACCGCGTACATCCCGCAGCAGTCCGCGGGCGGCCCGCGCGGTTACCCGGGCGCCCAGCCGCAGCCGCCGCGTCCGATGGCGGGCGGCACCGGCTACGAGGCGATGCGCCCGGCGGCTCCGCGTCCGGCCCCGGCCGCCCCGGCGCCGTACCAGGACCCGTACAACAACGGGCAGCAGTACCGCGGGTACTGAGTCGTCTCCCATGAGGTTGTCGGTGCCTGCTGGCAGGATGACCTCATGGTCAACGCGTCGCTGCACTCGATTCACGTTCACCCGCTGAAGGCGGCCCGGGGCTTCGCCCCCGACGAGGCCGTGGTGGAGCCCTGGGGGCCGGCGGGCGACCGGCGCTGGGTGCTGATCGACGACACGGGCAAGGTCATCACGCAACGTCCGCATCCGCGCATGGCGTTGGCCGCCGCCGAGCCACTGGCCGGCGGCGGCATCGTGCTGTCCGCGCCGGGCCGGGAGCCGCTCGCTGTCGGCGTGCCCGAGCCGACCGGCACGACGGTCGTCGAGATCTGGCGGGACAAGGTGGAGGGGGTCCTCGCCGACGCCGAGGCGCACGCCTGGTGCAGCGGCTATCTGGGCACCGAGGTGCGTCTGGTGCACCTCGACGATCCGGCCACGCGCCGTCCCGTCGACCCGGAATACGCGCGCGAGGGGGAGACCGTCAGCTTCGCCGACGGCTACCCGCTGCTGCTCACGACGGCGGCGTCGCTCGACGCCCTCAACTCCCTGATCGCACGGGGCGACCACCCCGACGAGGGCCCGCTGCCGATGAACCGCTTCCGGCCGAACGTGGTGGTGGCGGGCACGGACGCCTGGGCCGAGGACGGCTGGCGCCGGATCGCCATCGGCGAGGTCGCCTTCCGCGTCGCCAAGATGTGCGGACGGTGCGTCGTGACCACCACCGACCAGGGCACCGCCGAGCGCGGCCGGGAGCCGCTGCGCACCCTGGGCCGCCATCGCCGCTTCGGCGACAAGCTGGTCTTCGGCCAGAACCTGGTGCCGGAATCCGTCGGCACGATACGCGTCGGCGACCCGGTGGAGATCCTCGAATAGGACCGCCCGCTCAGGACCGCCCGGTCACCCTCGGCCGCCGTCCCGGGGCGGCCCGAATCAGATCCGTGTACGGGGAACACAGGTCCCGGGCAGGCTCGTTGAGCCTGTGTGAGAAGTTCATGAGAGGCCTCCGGGGAGGGTGACTTCGCTCTCTCTTCGCCGGGTTCGCGCGTGAACGGCTCCGCCCGGGGTTACCACGGACGCGGAAGGGGGTGCGGGACGGTGCGAGCAATCGGCGGCCTCTGGCGCTGGCGGGGCAACCCCCTGCGCCGGACGACCGATCTCCTGGAGGCCTGGCTGGCGCTGGCGGCCCTGGTGCTGATCCTCGTCGCCGCGCCACTGATCGGCGCCGTCGTCGGAACCGCCGTCCAGGACGCCCTGCAGCAGTCCGTACGACAACAGCACCAGGCCCGGCACCTGGTGACGGCCACCGTCGTCAGGAAACTCGACCAGTCCCCCCTGAGCCCGGACCCCGAGGCCGCCACGGGACGCGACCGGCACACCCGGGTGCTCGCCGACTGGACCGCACCGGACGGCACCACGCACCGCGACACGGCCCTGGCGAACCTCGGCGACCCGAGCCCCGGCGACCGGTTCACGCTGTGGACCGACCGACAGGGCAACGTGGTCGGCCGCCCGCTGGACTCCGCCACGGCGGCGACGCACGCCGTGCTGGCCGGCTTCGGCGCGACGGCCGTCGCCGCGGGACTCGTCGAGGGCGGCAGGCGGCTGATCGTCCGGCGCATGGTCCGCCGCCGGTACGCCCGCCTGGACCAGGCATGGGAGAAGGCGGGCCCGGACTGGGGCAGGACCGGCGCAGGCAGTTGACCGCCTTCCGGCTCCGGTCAACTCCCCCTGCCCGCGCACGCTACGGTGGACCAGCCGAACTGTTCGGCATCAACCCGCGTTCTACGAGGTGGGGGCACAGCAGCGCATGGCACAGGGCACGGTCCAGGTGACGCACACCGGTACGTCGCGGTGGCGGCGCCGCACAGGTGAGTACGCATCGCTCGCCGCGGCCCTGGAGGCCGCGGGCGAAGGCGATGTGCTCACCATCGCCCCCGGGACCTACAGGGAGAACCTCGTCGTCGAGCGGGCGGTGACGCTGCGCGGCCCCGAGGGCTCCGCCGGGTCCGTGCGCATCGCCCCGATGGACGGAGTGCCGCTGACCGTGCGCGCCTCCGCCGTGGTCCAGGACCTGCACGTGGAGGGCCAGGACTCGGCCGCGCCCGCGCTGCTCGTCGAGGACGGTGTGCCGGAGCTGCTGGACCTGCGGATCGTGACACGCTCCGCGGTCGGCATCGAGGTGCGCGACGGCGCCCGCCCGACCGTGCGCCGCTGCACGGTCGACAACCCGGCCGGGATCGGCATCGCCGTGGTCGACGGCGGCGGTGGGGTGTTCGAGGAGTGCGAGATCGTCGCCGCCGGGCAGGCCGGGGTCGCCGTCCGCGGAGGCGCCCACCCGCGCCTGGACCGGTGCCGGGTGCACCACACCTCCGGCGTCGGCCTGTCCGCGACCGGGGAGAACTCCTCGCTGGAGGCCGTCGGCTGCGAGGTGTACGAGGTCCGCGGCTCCGGGGTGCAGATCACCGGGCGGGCCACCGCGCACCTCACCGACTGCGATGTGCACCGTACGAGCGCGGACGGCGTCACGCTGGACACGGACGCCGTGCTCACCCTCGCCGACTGCCGCATCCACGACATCCCCGAGAACGCGGTCGACCTGCGCTCGCGCTCGGTCCTCACGCTGACCCGCACGACGGTACGGCAGTTCGGGCGCAACGGTCTGTCCGTCTGGGACCCGGGCACACGCGTGGACGCCAACCAGTGCGAGATCTTCGACAGCACGGGCGACTATCCCGCGGTCTGGGTCAGCGACGGCGCGACGGCGGTGCTGGACTCCTGCCGGGTGCACGACGTGCCGGACGCGCTGTTCGTCCTCGACCGAGGCTCGCGCGCGGACGTCGTCGACAGCGACCTCTCCCAGGTGCGGAACACGGCCGTGTCGGTCAGTGACGGCGCGACCGCCCAGCTCGACGACTGCCGCATCCGGGAGGCCGGGACAGGCGCCTGGTTCCGCGACCACGGCAGCGGCGGCACGCTCAACGGCTGCACCGTGGACGGCACGCAGACCGGCGTGATCGTCACCAAGGGCGCCGATCCCGTCATCGAGCGCTGCACGGTCACCTCGCCCGCCGAGGCCGGCTTCTACGTATCGGCGGAGGGCCGGGGCAGCTTCCTCGACTGCCGGGTCACGGGCAGCGGCGGCTACGGCTTCCATGTGATCGACGGCTGCCGTGCGACGCTGCGCAAGTGCCGTACGGAGCGCTGCGCGCGCGGTGGCTACGAGTTCGCCGACGGCGGCCCCGGCGCCGCGGGCGGGGGGCCCGTGGTCGAGGAGTGCACCAGCGACGAGAGCGCCGGAGTGCGGCCCCCGGCGGCGCAGGAGACCGCCGTACAGACCGCGAGCCAGTCCGCCGGCCTGCTCGGCGCGATCCCGGGCCAGCGCACCACCGAGCAGGAACCCCTCAGCACTCCCGCCCCGGAGCCCGAGCAGCCCGCCCGGACCTCGAAGGCCGTACTCGGTGAACTCGACGCGCTGGTGGGCCTGGAGAGCGTCAAGCGCGAGGTGCGCGCCCTCACCGACATGATCGAGGTGGGCCGCCGCCGCCAGCAGGCGGGCCTCAAGGCGGCATCCGCCCGCCGTCATCTGGTCTTCACGGGCTCCCCCGGCACCGGCAAGACGACCGTCGCACGCCTGTACGGCGAGATCCTGGCCTCGCTCGGGGTCCTGGAGAAGGGCCACCTGGTCGAGGTGTCCCGGGTCGACCTGGTCGGCGAGCACATCGGCTCCACGGCGATCCGCACCCAGGAGGCGTTCGACCGGGCGCGCGGCGGAGTGCTGTTCATCGACGAGGCGTACGCGCTGTCCCCGGAGGACTCGGGCCGTGACTTCGGCCGCGAGGCCATCGACACACTCGTGAAGCTGATGGAGGACCACCGGGAGGCGGTGGTGGTGATCGTCGCGGGCTACACGGCCGAGATGGAACGGTTCCTTTCCGTCAACCCCGGTGTGGCATCCCGTTTCTCACGGACCATCACCTTCGGCGACTACGGCCCCGAGGAACTGCTGCGGATCGTGGAGCAGCAGGCCGAGGAGCACGAGTACCGGCTCGCTCCGGGCGCCAGCGAGGCCCTCCTGAAGTACTTCACGGCGATCCCCAAGGGGCCCACGTTCGGCAACGGCCGCACCGCGCGCCAGACCTTCGAAGCCATGGTGGAGCGCCACGCGGGCCGGGTCGCGCAGGTCGACGAGCCGAGCACGGACGACCTGACGCTGCTCTACCCGGAGGACCTGCCGGAGCTGTCGTAGACCCGGGCCCGGGGGCCTGCCACCTGGGGCAAGCCCCACCACGGGTGGCCGGGCTGCCGGATGGGACGCAAGTGGCGTGACGGCCAGCATGGTTGCCATGACATCACGCACGCGAAACGTTGTTGCCCTCACCGTCTCCGTCGCGGCCGCGGCCACCGCGCTGACCGCCGTCACCGGCTCCGGGGCCGCCGCTTCCCCGGGCTCCGCCCCACCCTCGCTCACCTGGGGGCCCTGCACCCAGCCCGGCAGTCTCGCCGGTCAGGAGTGCGCCGAACTGCCCGTACCGCTCGACCACCGCGACCCCGACGGTCCCCAACTCACCCTCGCGGTCTCCCGGTTGCCCAGCGAGCGCCCCGAGGCGCGACGCGGCACGCTGCTGGTGATCCCCGGCGGTCCGGGCGGCTCCGGCCTGCGGCGACTGGCCCAGCAGGGGGAGGCGCTGCGCCGGGAGCTCGGCGGCGTGTACGACATCGTCAGCTTCGATCCTCGGGGCGTGGGCGCCAGTTCGCGTGCGTCCTGCGAACTCCCCGCGGAGGACCGGAACTTGGTCACGCTGCGGTCCTGGCCCGCACCGGACGGCTCCATCGCCGAGAACGTCGCCCGCTCCCGCCGTACCGCCGAGGCCTGTGCCCGAGGCGGCGGCGCGGTGCTCCGCAGCCTGAGCACCGCCAACGAGGTCCGCGACATCGACCGCTTCCGGCAGGCACTGGGCGAGGAACGCCTGTCGGCGCTGGGCGTGTCCTACGGGTCCTATGTGGGCGCCGTGTACGCGCAGAAGTACCCGCGGCGCACGGACCGTTGGGTGCTGGACAGCATCGGCGACCCCGATCCGCGGCGGGTCGCGCGCGGCTGGCTGGCGAACATGGCGGTGGGCGCGGAGGACCGGTTCCCGGACTTCGCGGCCTGGGCCGCCGACCCGGCCCGGGAGGAAGAGGGGCTGCGGCTCGCGGGGCGTCCCGAGGACGTACGGCCTTTGTTCCTCGCCCTGGCGGCCGAGCTGGACCGTGCCCCGCGGGAGACGACCACGCCGGGCGTCCCGCTCACCGGCAACCGGCTGCGGCAGGCCATGCAGAACGCCCTGTACAACGACGCCGCCTTCCCTCGACTCGCCCGGCTGATACGGCAGGCCGGGGACCCGGAGGCGACACCGGTCCTGACGCCGGACGTGGCCGGACCGCTGAGCGACGAGGACGCGGCGGTCACCATGGCGGTGGTGTGCAACGACGTGCGCTGGCCGAGGCCGGTGGCCGCGTACGAGCGGGCGGTGGCCGCGAACCGCGCCCGGTATCCGCTCACGGCCGGGATGCCCGCGAACATCACTCCGTGCTCCTTCTGGAAGGACGCGCCCGTCGACAGGCCCACCCGGATCACCGACCGGGGCCCGTCCAACATCCTCATGATCCAGAACCGGCGTGACCCCGCCACCCCGTACTCCGGCACCCTGAAGATGCGTCAGGCCCTCGGCGACCGGGCCCGGCTCGTCACGGTCGAGAACGGCGGCCACGGCGCGTACCTGGGCACCGGCAACGCCTGCGGCGACCGCGCGGTGACGACGTTCCTCACCACGGGAGAACGGCCGCGGCAGGACGTCTCCTGCCCGGACGAGACCTGACCTAGGCCTGCCGGGGGCGCGGCACCTCCGGTCCGATTCGCTCCAGCAGCCGCTCCCGCTCCTCGGCGAAGGCCGGGTCCGCCTGGTAGTCGGAGTGGCCCAGGATCGGGGCGGGCAGCGGGTGCTCGGCGGTGCGGCCGTAGGCGAGCGGGTCCTTGAAGGGCTCGGCGTCGACCTGCGGTCCGCAGTCGCCCGGCAGGCGTACGGGGCCGCCGATGGGGTCGGTGGCCCGGTGCAGGTTGCGCCAGCAGTCGACCTCGCGGTGCAGCGAGGCGAGCGCGGCCGGACCGAAGTGGGCCGGGAACCAGCGCCCGTACAGCCGCTCCAGCGGTGAACCGTACGTGAGCAAGGCGATCCGCTTGCGCACCGACGGCTTCAGCTGCCAGGCGGCGGCCGCCGCGAGGACGCTGCCCTGGGAGTGCCCGGAGATGACCAGCCGCCCGCCCGTGGCGCCCGTCCAGGTGTTGATGCGCCAGCTCAGGTCGGGCACGGCGCGCTCGGCGTAACAGGGCGGGGCGAAGGGGTGCGCGGCGCGCGGCCAGAACGTGCCGACGTCCCACAGGATGCCTATGGTGCGCCGCGCTGAGGCGTCCTTGTAGGCGCGGCGGCCCCAGGTGACGAACAGTATGAAGCCGAAGCCGATCAGCCAGGAGCCGAGGGTCTGCGCGGTCTGGGCGGCGCCCTCCACGAAGTCGTGCGTGCCGTGCGCGGCGTTGGCCGGTGTCTTGTCCGTCGCCAGGGTGCCCACGAGGGCCGCGGTGCCGAGGAGCAGGGTGACGGTGGAGATGATGCCGATGACGAGGGGGGCCTGGTCGGTGAGGGAGGCCATGGCGCGGGTGCGCGCGATGTGGCGGGTACGGTCCTCGTCCTTCGGCTCGCGCTCCTCGTCGTCCTTCGCGCCGTCTGTCTCCTCGCCGTGCTCCTCGTCGCCCTTCGCCTCGCCCTCACGGCCTTCTTCGGCCTTGAGGGCGTACTCGCGCTCGACCGCCGTCATCCCGCGGCGCCGCAGCGCCCAGGTGCGGCCGGCCAGCCAGCCCAGCAGGGCCAGCAGGACGAGCAGCAGCGGTGGGATCACGGACGCCTGCCAGGTCAGCATCACCGGCGGGGCGATCCGGACGTCCGGGGTGCCGTTGAGCCAGTCGGCGACACGCTGGGCCACACCGCCGGACATCGCGCCGCCCAGCGCGCAGGCCAGCATCGCCACGGCCGGTCCGGCCAGACCGCGCATCGCGGTGCGTGTGTCGCGGTGGGAGCGGTACAGCAGGCGGGACACCACACCGAGCACGATGACAAGGAGGCCCTGCATCAGGGCGATCCCGCCGAACGTCATGTCGCCCGGCAGCCCGTTCACCGAGTTCCACTCGGGACGCGACCACCCCGCGTACAGCATGGACAGCACCAGCAGCACGATCGAACCGACCGGCAGCCGGCGCACGAGGTGGCCGTCCAGCTCACTGTCCAGGCGCTGCTCGCTGCGGCCCCGGCGGCACACCACCCACAGCACCACGAGCGCACCCGCCACGAGCCCGGCGTTCAGCAGCCAGCCGAGGCTCTCCAGCGGCACGGACCCGCCGGCGCGGCGGTCCTCACGCGCCGCGGACGTGCCGACCGCCGCCGCGACCGTGAGGAAGCCCGCGGCCGTGTGCGCGGCCCGCAGCCGGGCCACCAGGCGGCGGCCGTACCAGAAGCCGGGGCTGCCGAGAGCGGTGCGTTCGGTGTCCTCGTCGCGCTCGGCCTGCGGGCCGACCGGCTTCTGGGATTCGTACGCGCTCCAGGTGCGGTGCGACAGATACCAGAGGAGTCCGGTGAGCGCGGTGGGCACCAGGGAGGCCAGGGCGAGGCGGCGGCCGGGCTGGCTCCACCAGCCGCCGCCGGAGATCTCGGGCGACAGGAAGCCCAGCCAGGAGTGGTCCTCGGCGCACGCGCGTGTGCCCGCGCACTGCCAGGCCGTCAGGTCGAGGGCGACCTCACAGGCCGCGGCGACCAGCAGCACGGTCAGGGTCAGTCCCGCCAGCCGCACCAGTAACCCGTAGAAGCGCACCGTCCGCTGCCGACCGCGGGTGTTGGGGCGCATCCAGTGGGCGAGGTTGACCACCATGAACGGCACCAGCAGCAGCCACAGGGCGCGCGAGCCGTTGCCCGAGGTCAGGTTGCACCAGACGTAGGCCTCGGGCACCGGTTTGCCCCGGTAGTCCTCCGGCCGCTTCTCCGCGTCCGCGTCGTCGATCCGGCGGAAGACGGCCGCGGTGTCGTCGCCGGTGATCCGGACCGTCCGTGGATCGTCCAGCATCTCTTCCGGCGTGGTGCCGCCGACTCCGTGAACCAGGAGTTCCAGGGCCGCTCCGGCCGCTTCGGGCTGCGGGGCGGGGCAGACGCCCTCGCCCGTCGGGACATGTTCCGTCGCACGCGTCACTGTTCTGCTCTTCCCCCGTGCTGCGCCCATGGCAGGTGTGATGTGCAGGCACATGTTCTCCCGTCAGCGCGCCGCCTACACCTCTGGTCACCGAATCTCCCCGATCCGTGTGCGACCGTGACGAGCGGCGACGCGCGGCGTGTCGTGTCCGCGTCGGCACAGGCAGTGGCGCGGTCCCCGTCGGGCCATGCGAGGATGGGACGTCCTCAGGACCGGGCGCGAGGAGAATGTCCTCGTCGGAGGGGGTACAGGAGGCATGTCGGGCGTGAGGCGAAAGGACCGGAGCGGGCGTGAGTGAGAACCAGAACCTCCTCGCGGAGCAGCGCCGCGCGCTCATCCTCGATGAGGTGCGGCGGCGTGGCGGGGTCCGTGTCAACGAGCTGACGCGGAAGCTCGGCGTGTCCGACATGACGGTCCGCCGCGACCTGGACGCGCTGGCCCGCCAGGGCGTGCTGGAGAAGGTGCACGGCGGCGCGGTGCCGGTGGTCGAGGCGAGCACCCACGAGCCGGGCTTCGAGGCCAAGTCGGGGCTGGAGCTGACCGCCAAGGAGGACATCGCGCGGGCGGCGGCGGAGCTGGTCGCGCCGGGCACGGCGATCGCCCTGTCGGGCGGTACGACGACGTACGCGCTGGCGCACCGGCTCCTGGAGGTGCCGGACCTGACCGTGGTCACCAACTCGGTGCGTGTGGCCGACGTCTTCCACGCGGCGCAGCGTACGTCGGGTCCCCGGCAGGGTGCCGCCACGGTGGTGCTGACGGGCGGGGTGCGGACGCCGTCGGACTCCCTCGTGGGGCCCGTGGCCGACCAGGCCATCGCCGCGCTCCACTTCGACATGCTGTTCCTGGGCGTGCACGGGATATCCGTCGAGGCGGGCCTGTCGACGCCGAACCTGGCAGAGGCCGAGACGAACCGGCGGCTGGTGCAGTCCGCCCGGCGGGTCGTCGTGGTGGCCGACCACACCAAGTGGGGCACGGTGGGCCTGAGTTCATTCGCCGGACTGGACCAGATCGACACGCTGGTCACCGACGCCGGGCTGCCGGCCGAGGCGCGCGCGGAGGTCTCCGAGCAGCTGCGGCGGCTGATCGTGGCCGGTGAGCCGGCTCAGCGCACGGGCGCGTGAAGTCCGGGGGCCATACAGACATCTGACGGTCCGCCAACTAGGGTGACGCCGTCCGTCACCTGCCTGTTGCCGCGGTCCGCGAGGAGGTTACGTCCATGGCTCGCCGTCTGCGCCCGGTGGAACTCGACTTCGCCGGGACCGCTCCCGTACGGCTGACGTTCGCGCGTGAGATGAGCGCGCCTCCGGACGTGGTGTTCCGGTCGCTGGCCGAGGACGTGCCGGGCTGGAGCGCGTGGTTCTCGGCGGTGACGTATGCGCGGCCGACCGGCGACGGCGGCGGGCGGGAGGTACGGCTGAAGGGCGGGGTCCGTTTCCTGGAGACGGTCGTCGCGGCCGAGCCGGCCACGGTGTACGCGTACCGCGTGGACGAGACCAACGCCCCCGGGATGCGTGCGCTGCTGGAGGAGTGGCAGCTGACCCCGGTCGTCGGCAAGGGCACCCGGATCCAGTGGACCTGGGCCACGGACGGGCCCGCGGCCTACCGCTTCGCCCTGAAGGTGGCGCGGCCGGGGCTGGGGCGTGCGTTCCGTGACGCGGTCATGGCGCTGGACCGGCGCCTGGCGTCCCCTCGCCCGTGAGCCGCCTTCAGTCCGGCCACACCCCTGTCTCCAGCAAGGACTCGATCGCCGCCGTGTACGGCCCGATGTCCAGCCCCTGCTGCGCGAGCCAATCGTCCGAGTAGTACTTGTCGAGGTAGCGGTCCCCCGGGTCGCACAACAGTGTCACCACGCTCCCCTGGCGCCCCTCGGCGACCATCTCGGCGATGATCTTCAGGGCGCTCCACAGGCCGGTGCCGGTGGAGCCGCCCGCCTTGCGGCCGATGGCGTGCTCCAGGGCGCGTACGGCGGCGACGCTGGCCGCGTCCGGGACCTTCATCATGCGGTCGACGGCGCCCGGGACGAAGCTGGGCTCCATGCGAGGTCTGCCGATGCCCTCGATGCGGGAGCCGGAGCAGCAGGTGACGTCCGGATCGCCGGTGGTCCAGCCCTCGAAGAAGCAGGAGTTCTCCGGGTCGGCGACGCAGATGCGGGTGTCGTGCTGCATGTAGTGGACGTAGCGCGCGATGGTCGCCGAGGTGCCGCCGGTACCGGCCGTGGCGACGATCCACGCCGGCCCGGGGAAACGCTCCAACTCCAGCTGACGGAAGATGGATTCGGCGATGTTGTTGTTGCCGCGCCAGTCCGTGGCCCGTTCCGCGTAGGTGAACTGGTCCATGTAGTGACCGCCGGTCTCGTCCGCGAGGCGGGCGGACTCCTCGTACATCGTGCGCGAGTCGTCTACGAAATAGCACTGCCCGCCGTGGAATTCGATCAGTCGGCACTTCTCGGCACTGGTCGTGCGGGGCATGACGGCGATGAAGGGCACGCCGATCAGCTTGGCGAAGTACGCCTCGGACACGGCCGTCGACCCGCTGGACGCCTCGATCACCGGGCGGCCCGGCCGGATCCAGCCATTGCACAGGCCGTAGAGGAAGAGGGAGCGGGCCAGGCGGTGCTTGAGGCTGCCGGTGGGGTGGGTGGACTCGTCCTTGAGGTAGAGGTCGATGCCCCAGCTCTCGGGCAGGGGGAAGCGGAGCAGATGCGTGTCGGCCGAGCGGTTGGCGTCGGCCTGGACCTTGCGGACGGCTTCTTTGAGCCAGGCCCGGTATTCGGCGTCGCTGTGGTCGACGTCCAGGGTCGTACCGGTTCTGGTGGTCCCGGTGGTCCCGGTGGTCCGGGGAGTGCTCACGGCGGGGCTCCTTCCGCGTCTCACCGACGGCGGGTCGCGCGGTCGGACGCCTCGATCATAAACACCTTCCGCACCCTTCTCACCTGCATAAACACTCCTTTGAGTACCCCAAAGGCACCCCTGTGCCAGCGGTGCGCGGGCGCGTGGGGGCGCATCCGGCGCATGCTCCGGATACGCGCCGCCGGTGCCGCCATGCGCACTGGTGCTCGATGCCGGGTGCGGGCAGACTGCACCGCGGGACCAGGCCCCCGTACGGGGATGCACACTGGATCAGGACCCGCAGGGGGTCACCGCGGAACACGGCCGACGCGCACAAGGGGGCGGGGCATCATGGCGGAGCCGGAGTTCAGGGCCACGGGCGTGCGGATCGGGAAGAGGCTGCGCTCGCTCACGCGGGCCGGACAGGTCCGCATCGAGGACGGCAGGCTGCAGTTGCTGACGAGCTACGGCAGCGAGATCGACAGCGCCCCCGTGCAGGCGGTGCGGGCGTCGAAGCCCTGGTTCGCACAGGATGACCAGGCGCTCGCGGATGTGAACGGCACGCGGTACACGCTGACGCTCGGCGAGCACGATCCCGCCCCGGGCAAGCCGGGTCCGCCCTCGGCTCGCCGGTTCATCGAGGCGGTACGCAAGGCCGCGGGCCGTAGCGGCTGAGTCACCGCGAGTTGCGGTACGGCATCCCCTGCGTCACGCTGGTCTCACGTCACTCTGGGTTTACCGGCGATAACGCTGCGAACCAGCCCGCCGGGCACGACCGCGGGCGGCCGCCGTACGCAGCCACCGCACGAACACGAGCCGTCGGCCTTCACAGGCCGTCGCCCCACAGCAGGCGGCGTCTTCCCGCAGCCACCTCGCTGGATCCGATCTCCGTTGTCTTCCGGACCTCAATTCGGGGAGTCGCAGCCGTGATCAGCCAGCCAAGCAGGCACTGCACGGTGGAGCTCCAAGCCCTGCCGTCGCGGATCGGCCAGGTCCGCAGAATCGTATCTGCGCAATTGCGCTACTGGCATCTGGACGCCCTCATCGACCGGGCGGCACTCGGTGTGACCGAGTTGCTGACCAACGTCCACCGGCACGCCGAGCCGGACAAGACGTGCACCGTGGAGATCGAGCTGCTGCTCGACCGGCTCACCGTGTCGGTGCACGACCACGACCCGCGTCTCCCTGTCGTCGGGGACGCCGAGGCCTTCGCCACCTGCGGACGCGGCCTCGCGATGGTCGCCGCGGTCAGCGAGAGCTGGGGTGCACGGCCGGACGGCGAGTCGGGCAAGGTCGTGTGGTTCACGCTCCCGGCATGCGCGGAAGCGGTGCCGAAGCATCTGCCGTACGACACCGGACACCAGCCCGCCGTGCGCAGGCTCAGGTCCGAACGCGCTCCCGCCCGGTCGGCCGTTGCCGGCTGACCGGGCGGTGACCCCTTTGAATGGCTCGTTCGCCTACAGGGCGCGGCTCTCTCGCGGCCGACGCGTTGGGGACAGTGGACGTTGGAGGGCCCTTCGCCCTTGTCACTCGGTGGCGATGGCGCGCAGCACGTCCAGGCGCGCCGCCCGCCGGGCCGGGCGCAGGCCCGCGAGGGCGCCGGCCGCGAGCCCCACCAGGGCCACCACGGCGAGTTGCAGGGGCGGCATCGCGAAGGCGAAGGCACTGTCACTGGCGCCGTCGGAGGCCTTGACGAGGACCCAGCCGAGGAAGGCGCCGAGGCCCAGCCCGCCGGCCGTCCCGAACGCGGCGACGAGCACCGACTCCCAGCGGACCATGGCCCGCAGCTGGGGCCGGGTCTGCCCGACCGCCCTCAGCAGGCCGAGTTCCCGGGTGCGTTCGTGGATCGCGAGCGTCAGCGTGTTGGCGATGCCGAGCAGCGCGATCAGCACGGCGAGCGCCAGCAGTGCGTAGACGAGCGTGAGCATCATGTCGATGGCGCCGGCCGCCGACTGCGCGTACTCGTCGCGGGTCTGCACCTCCGGATTGCCGTACCGGGCCGCGACCTCCTCCACCTCGGCCGTGCCCTCCGCCGTGCTCACACCGTCCTTGAAGGAGACGGCGACCAGGGTGTCGGAGTCCTGGGTGCGGTGCGGTTCCCAGGCGGCGCGGGTGATGACGTAGTCGCCCGCGAGCTCGGACCGGCCGTACACCGCGCGGACCGTGAAGGTCTCCTTCTCGCCGTCGGTGAAGGCGAGTTCGGCCGTGTCACCGGTCTTCAGGCCCAGCTTGCCGGCCTCCTTCTCGGTGATGGCGATGCCGTCGGTGCCGAGGTCGTCGAGCGAGCCGCGTACGTCGCCCAGATCGAAGAGCCGGCCGAGAGCGACCGGGTCGGTGACGGTCAGCTGCCGTCCGTTGCCGTTGACCTCGGCGACGCCCCGGCCGAGACCGACGGCGTCCTCCACCGCGGGCTGCTCGGCGACGGCGGGGGCCAGCCGGGGGCTGAGTCCGCTGCCGCCCCCGCCGAACGACGGGGCGCTGACGGCGACGTCACCCGCGAAGGAGCGGGACACCGTCTGGTCCATGGTGGCCTTCAGCGAGGCGCCGAAGACCGTGAACAGGGACACGACGGCCACGCCGATCATCAGGGCGCCGGCCGTGGCGGCGGTGCGCTTGGGGCTGCGCAGCGCGTTGCGCCGGGCGAGTCCGCCGGTCACTCCGCGCAGCCTGTCCAGGGGGCCGCCCAGGAACCGTAGAGCCGTCGAGGAGGCGACCGGTCCCAGGGCCACGAAGGCGGCCAGGGCCAGCACGGCGCCCGTCCCCGCCAGCCAGACCGACGGGGTCGCGAGGACCCCGGCCAGGGTGATGCCGAGGGCCAGCGCGGCCAGACCGCCACCGGCCACGGCACGGGTGCGCGAGGCTCCCGACTGGTCGACGGCCGTCTCCCGCAGCGCGGCCAGCGGCGCGGTGCGTCCGGCGCGTACGGCGGGCAGCAGGGCGGAGCCGAGGCAGACCACGACGCCGACCGCGAGCGGCAGCATCATCGACACCCCGCTGATCACCAGGTCGCCCTCGGGGAACGGGAATCCGATCACCGGGAACAGCGCCTGCAGCCCGGCCGCGATGCCGATCCCGCCCGCCAGCCCCACGGCCGACGCGAACACGGCCACCGCGGTCGCCTCGACGAGGGTCGAGACGGTCACCTGGCGGCGTGAGGCGCCGAGCGCGCGCAACAGCGCGTTCTCGCGGGTGCGCTGGGCCACGACGATCGCGAAGGTGTTGTGGATGGAGAAGGTCGCGACCAGCAGCGCCACGCCGGAGAACACCAGCAGGAAGGTGGTGAAGAGGTCCAGGAACTGGCTGGAGATCATCTCGGTGTTCTCCTCGGCCGACTCCTGACCGGTGATCGCCTCGACTCCCTCGGGCAGTACGGGAGTCAGCGCGTCCACCAGCTCCCGCTCGCCCACGCCGGGCCCGGCCCGCACCTGGATGGTCGCGGCCTCGCCGGGCCTGGCGGTGAGGTACTTCTCGGCGTCGGCCCGCGTCATGCCGGTGAAGGTCACCTGCGCCATGCCGTCCTCGCCGCCGAAGGTCGCGAGGCCGACGACGGTCACCTCGACGGGGTCGGGCGTGCGCAGGGTCGTCGTGTCGCCGATCTTCAGGCCGCCCATCTCGGCGGTGCCTTTGTTGACGACGACCTCGCCGGACTTCCGCGGGGCGCGGCCCTCGGCGAGGCGGTACGGGTTGAGCTCGGTGTCCTGGATCCAGTTGCCCGCGAGCGTGGGCGGGCCCTGTCCGCCGATCGGGTCGCCGTCCTTGCCGACGAGCTGGCCCGCGCCCTCGATGTTGGGCTCGGCGGCGGCGACACCGGGGACCTCCTTGATGGCCGTCACCAGGTCGGTGCCGACGGGCCGGCGGAAGCCCTCACTCTCCCCCGGTGTGGTGATGGTGTCGGCGCTGCGGACGACGGCGTCCGTGCCGCCGGCCGCGTTGCCGAACATCGAGTCGAAGCTCGCGCGCAGGGTGTCGCCCATGACGAGCGTGCCCGCCAGGAAGGCGACGCCGAGGAGCACCGCGGAGAACGTACCGGCGAAGCGGCGTTTGTGGGCGCGCAGGGACTTCACGCTGATGCGTACGGAGGCGTTCACGACGTCACCTCGAAGGCCTTCATGCGGTCGAGGACCTTGTCCGCCGTCGGGGCCTCCATACGGTCGACCGGGCGTCCGTCGGCGAGGAAGACGACCTCGTCGGCGTGGGCCGCCGCGACCGGGTCGTGCGTGACCATGACGACCGTGCGGTGCATGACGCGTACCGCCCGGCCGAGCAGGTTCAGCACCTCCTCACCCGAACGCGAGTCGAGGTTGCCGGTCGGTTCGTCGGCGAAGACGACATCGGGCTGCCCGGCGAACGCCCGCGCCACGGCGACACGTTGCTGCTGCCCGCCGGAGAGCTCGGAGGGCCGGTGGTGGAGCCGGTCGCGCAGCCCGACGACATCGATGAGCGCGTCGATCCACTCCTGCGGGCCCTTGCCGCCCGCGAGGTCCATGGGCAGCGTGATGTTCTCCGCGACGGTCAGTGTGGGCACCAGGTTGAAGGCCTGGAAGACGAAGCCGACGCGGTCGCGGCGCAGCAGGGTGAGGCGGCGGTCGTCGAGCGTGCTCAGCTCGGTGTCACCGATGTACGCCGCTCCGGAGGTGAGGGTGTCCAGGCCCGCCGCACAGTGCATCAGGGTGGATTTGCCGGAGCCCGAGGGCCCCATGATCGCGGTGAAGCGGCCGGCCGGAAAGCCGACGCTCACCCCGTCCAGGGCCCTCACAGCCGTGTCCCCGGAGCCGTACACCTTGACGGCGTTCTCGACGCGCGCGGCGGTACGGGTCGTGGTGGTCACGGTGCTCACGCCGCTCCTCCCTTGCCCGTCGTACGGCCGAACTGCTCGTCCAGGACGGACAGCCGGCGCCAGTACTCGTCCTCGTCGATCTCACCGGAGGCGAAGCGGCGGCCGAGCACCGCGATCGGCGATTCGCCCGACGGGCGGGCGTCCTCCGCCGCGCGCCACGGTCCGTGCCGGCCGCGCCGGACGGTGCGGCGCAAGAGGACCACGACGCCGACGATGACGGCCGCCCAGATCAGCGGGAAGAACAGGATCCACGGGCCGGGGCCGCCGTCCCAGTGCGCGAGGGTCTGCATGTCAACAAGGGTCTGCATCTCGAACTCATCTCCTGGGTCGCGTTTTTCGAGATGCTTCGAGGCTCGCGCCGGGAGGGGGTCGAAGTCGTCGTACGGCCAGCGGCAGTGCGCGTACCACGGCGGGAGTACGGGGGTGTCGGAGCGCTGCTCCCAGCCTCTGGACTTCTGTACCTACTGGTATGTACAGTTCGTTCATGAGCACTCCGGAGCGTCTGATCGAGTCCACCCGCGAACTGCTCTGGGAGCGCGGTTATGTAGGCACCAGCCCCAAAGCGATTCAGCAACGCGCGGGCGCCGGGCAGGGCAGCATGTACCACCACTTCAGGGGCAAGCCCGACCTGGCCCTGGCCGCGATCCGCCGTACGGCCGAGGAGCTGCGGGCTACCGCCGAGGGAGTACTCGGCGGCCCGGGCACGCCGTTCGAGCGCATCGAGGCGTATCTGCGCCGTGAGCGCGACGTGCTGCGCGGCTGTCCCGTGGGGCGGCTGACGATGGACCCGGACGTGATCGCGGACGACGAGCTGCGTGCGCCCGTCGACGAGACCCTCGACTGGCTGCGCGAGCGGCTCGCCGGGATCGTCGAGGAGGGCCAGGAACAGGGCCGGTTCGCGCCCTCCCTGGACGCGGAGGAGATCGCGGCGGCGATCGTGGCGACCGTGCAGGGCGGCTACGTGCTGGCGCGTGCGTCGGGTTCACCGACGGCCTTCGACACCGGTGTCCGGGGCCTGCTCGCCCTGCTCCACCCCGCCCGCTAGACGTCCGCCCTTCTGGAGGGACTCCATGCACGCCATGCAGTACGAGCTGACGCTGCCCGCCGACTACGACATGGGGATCATCCGCGACCGCGTGTCCCGGATCGGGCATCTGCTCGACGGCTGGGACGGGCTCGGTTTCAAGACGTACCTGATACGTGAGCGGGGCGTCGACGGCTCCCCGGTCAACCAGTACGCGCCGTTCTACCTCTGGAACACCGTCGAGGGCATGAACTCCTTCCTCTGGGGCGGCCCCTTCCAGGGACTCGCCGACGACTTCGGGCGTCCGGCCGTACAGCAGTGGACGGGGCTCTCGTACGAGGAAGGGGCCGCCGCCGGTTCGCGCGCCGAGGTCGCGGTGCGGCGACGTCAGCGGATCGCGGACGGGGTGGAGCTGTCCGAGGTGATGGGGGAAGCGGTGCGGGAGGCCGAGCGGCTGGCCGGGGCGGACGGTGCCGTGTGCGCGGCGGCCGTCGTCGATCCGGGGCGCTGGGAGCTGGTGCACTTCTCGCTGTGGGACCACGACACGCCCAAGGCTCCGGGTGAGGTGTTCCGGGTGCTGCACCTGTCGGCGCCGGAACGCGACCGGTTGCCACGGGGCCGACAGTGGTGAGCGCCGTCCGTACGGTTCTTGGAGACGTGCGCCCCGAGGCTCTCGGCATGTGCAACGCGCACGACCACCTCTTCCTGGGCAGCCCCCGACTCACCGGCCAGGAACTGCGGGACGCGTCCGCCGCGCGGGCGGAGCTGGTCGCGTTCCGGGAGACGGGCGGCGGGAGCGTGGTGCAGTGGACGCCGTACGGCATGGGCCGCCGGGCAGCTGACCTGCCGCTGCTGTCCCGGGACACCGGAGTACACGTGATCGCCGCGACAGGGCTGCACCAATCCGCCCACTACGACGAGGAGTTGCTCGGCCGGCTGCGGCGCGAGGGCCTCGCCGAGGTCTTCGTCGCCGAGCTGACCCGGGGCATCGCCACCTCCGGCGTCCGGGCCGGACTGATCAAGGTCGCGGGCGGCTTCCACGCCCTCGACGCCCACGCCCGCTGGACGATGACCGCGGCGGCCGAGGCCCACCACGCCACGGGCGCGCCCATCGGCGTCCACCTGGAACTGGGGACCGGCGCGCTCGACGTACTCGACCTGCTGTGCGGGGAGTTGGGGGTGCCGCCGCACCGTGTCGTCCTTGGGCACCTCAATCGCTTCCCCGACCTCACCGTTCACCGCGAGGCTGCGGAAGCGGGCGCCTACCTCGCTTTCGACGGCCCGTCACGCGCCCACCACGCCACCGACTGGCGGATGCCGGGCGCCGTGCGGGCCCTCGCCGACTCGGGTTTCGCCGACCGTCTTCTCCTCGGCGCCGACACGACGACCGCGGCGGCGCGCTCTGTGAACGGTGGGCCGGGAATGCCGTATCTGCTCCGCCGGGTGCGTCCCCGGCTCACGCCCGTGCTGGGCGAGGAGCTGGTGGGGCGCGTCTTCTCGGTCAACCCGGGTCGGGCCTTCGCTGTGGAGTGGCCGTGAGGTTCCGGCCGGGTGTTGTTCTCGCCCCCGCCGCCCCTACCCCCCAGGGGCTCCGCCCCTTCGACCCCGTTTCGGGGGCCGGCCCCCGAACCCCCGCTCCTCAAACGCCGGAGGGGCTGATTGCCACGGCGGCCAGGGCCTCGTGTCCGCAGGGTGCGCCAATCGGGTTGCTTACGGCGAGCCGATCTACGCAGGCCGCAGGTGGCAGCACTGTGGAGCCAACCCGCGCCCCGTAAGGGGCGCGGGGCTGTGACATATGCGGCTCCGCCGCCTGGACGCGACCAGTCACATTGAATCCGCAGCCAAAAAATCCACCCGCCCCCCTACGGCGCTCACACCAACGCCCGCAGAGGATCGTCCAGCACCGGCTGCCACGCCAGCTCCGCCGCCCCCACCAGGCTGTTGTGGTCCAGCGTGCACGCGAGGATCGGCACTCCCCCGCTCTGCCCCCACAGGCTGCGGTCGGCGACAACAGCCCGCAGCCGGTCGGGGTCGGCGTCGAGCAGCGTGCGGTGGAGACCGCCGAGGATGATGCGGTCGGGGTTGAGGATGTTGACCAGACCGGCGAGCCCGAGGCCGAGGCGGTCGATCAGGGTCTCCGTGGCCGTGCGGACGGCCGGGTCGGCGTACTCGGCGCGGACGAGGTCGTTGGCCTGCTGGAGCAGGGAGACCTCGGGGCCGGGGTCTCGGCCTACCGCCATGAGGAAGGCCAGCGGGTCCGCCTCGACGTCGAGGCAGCCGCGGCTGCCGCAGTGGCAGGGGCGCCCCTCGGGGTTGACGGTGAGGTGGCCGACCTCCAGGGCGAGGCCCGAACTCCCCGAGTGCAGACGGCCGTCGAGGACCAGCGCACCGCCGACGCCCCGGTGCCCGGTGGCCACGCACAGCAGATCCCTGGCGCCACGTCCCGCTCCGTGCCGGTGTTCGGCCAGGGCGGCGAGGTTGACGTCGTTGGCGGCGAACGCGGGTCCCTCGATCCCGGCCGCGCGCACCCGTTCGGCGAAGATCTCCCGGACGGGCGCGCCCGCGGGCCAGGCCAGGTGCAGCGGGTTCAGGGCCAGCCCCTCCGGCTCGGCGACCGCGGACGGTACGGCGAGTCCGGCGCCCACACAGCGCCGCCCGGTGTCGCGCAGCAGCTCGGCGGCCGCGTCGACGACCGAGCCGAGCACCTTGGCCGGGTCGGCGTCGACGGTCTCGCAGCCGGGCGCGGTGGCGACGATCCGTCCGCCGAGCCCGACCAGCGCCGCCCGCCAGCCGTCGGCGTGCACCTGTGCGGCGAGCGCGACGGGCCCGTCCTCGGCGACCTCCAGGCGGTGCGAGGGCCGGCCCTGCGAACCGGCGGCCGCCCCCGGGCGCGCGTCGACCCGGATCAACCCCAGCGCCTCCAGCTCGGCGGCGACGGCGCCCGCGGTGGCCCGGGTGACGCCGAGCTCGGCGGTGAGCACGGCCCGAGTCGGCGCCCGTCCCGTGTGCACGAGTTCGAGCGCGGGGCCGAGCGCGCCCCGCCCCCGGTCCAGCCGCGTCCGCGTGGTCCCTCCGCCCGCCACCTTGGGGGCCGCCTTCCCGTCCATGAAGGTGAGTCTCCCATGATCCGCTGTTGGCGTGGCCCGGCCGGTCGACCTCAGGAGGCCGCCTCGAAGCCACTCACCCGCAAGGTCACGTTCAACCGCCCGGTCAGCCCCAGCTCGGGCGGCGCCGTGCCCTCGTACACCTTCGGCACCCCGTGGTACGCCAGCCGGGACGCCCCGCCGAACACGAACAGGTCGCCGCTGCGCAGCTCGACGTCCGTGTACGGCTTGGTCCGCGACTCGGTGTTGCCGAAGCGGAACACGCAGGTGTCGCCGAGGCTCAGGGACACCACGGGGGCGTCCGACTTCTCGTCGCTGTCGCGGTGCATGCCCATGCGTGCGTCGGCGTCGTAGAAGTTGATCAGGGCGATGTCGTGGGCGCCGGTGGCCGTGCCGGGTCCGAGGGCCTCGGTCACCGCCCGGCGCCCCAGCTCGCCGAGCCACTGCGGGAACGGCTTCACGGGCGCCCCGTCGCCGTCGACGACCGTGCGGGCGTACGCGTACGGGTACCAGTGCCAGCCGAGGCAGACCTGTCGGGAGGTCATCGTCCCGCCGTCGGGGGTGCGGACCGTTCGCAGTCCGGCGGGCGGCCGGGCCCACTCCCGGCAGGCCTCCAGCAACCGCCGCTGCTGCCCCGCGTCCAGCCAGCCCGGGACATGCACCGCACCCGGCGCGACCTCCGTACGGCTCCGGGGAAACAGTTCGGCGTCCATGCGGCCCATCATCGCGCGTCCCCGACGTCGCATAGCCTGGGCTCACGATGAACGACCGTATGACCGTGCCCCAGGGCGCATACGCCCTGTCCCGTTTCCCCGAAGACTCCCGCGATCAGCTGCGTGCCTGGGACGCGTCCGACACGTATCTGCTGCGCCACCTCGCGGAGAGCGATACGGCGCCGACCGGGACGGTCGTCATCGTCGGCGACCGCTGGGGCGCGCTGACCACGGCGCTCGCCGGGCACCGTCCGACGCAGATCACCGACTCGTTCCTGACCCGGGAGGCGACGCGGGCCAACCTGGCGCGCAACGGGATCGGCACGGACGCGGTACGGCTCCTCACCACCCGGGACACGCCCCCGGACCGGGTCGACGTGCTCCTCGTCCGCGTCCCCAAGAGCCTCGCGCTCCTGGAGGACCAGCTGCACCGGCTCGCTCCCGCCGTGCACAAGGGGACGGTCGTCGTCGGTGCCGGGATGGTCAAGGAGATCCACACCTCGACGCTGAGGCTGTTCGAGCGGATTCTCGGCCCGACCCGTACCTCGCTCGCCGAGAAGAA
Source organism: Streptomyces sp. NPDC002845 (assembly GCF_053591955.1). Classification (NCBI taxonomy): domain Bacteria; kingdom Bacillati; phylum Actinomycetota; class Actinomycetes; order Kitasatosporales; family Streptomycetaceae; genus Streptomyces; species Streptomyces sp. NPDC002845. The sequence continues at coordinate 26,490 of NZ_JBSFUU010000054.1, forward strand.
AGCCCGGCTGATCTTCTGTGCTCCGGACCCGGGCCTCGCACACGGGGCCAATCCGTGGCCGTACACCTATCAACTCCCCGACGGCATCGGTCCGTTGTCCGGCCGGAGCGTCGTCAACCACGCGGGCGTCTTCTGCGCCGACCGCCTCGACATCGGCACCCGGTTCTTCCTCCAGCACCTCCCGCGTGACCGTGGCGCCGGGCGGATCGTGGACCTGGGGTGCGGCAACGGGGTCGTCGGTACGGCGGCGGCGCTGGCCTGTCCGGGCGCCGAGGTGGTGTTCGTCGACGAGTCGTACCAGGCGGTGGCCTCGGCGGAGGCGACGTACCGGGCGAACGCCGACGGCACAGCGGAGTTCCGCGTGGGCGACGGGATGGAGGGCTTCCCGCCCGGCGGCGTCGATCTCGTCCTCAGCAATCCGCCGTTCCACTCCCATCAGGCGATGACCGGCGCCACGGCCTGGCGGATGTTCACGGGAGCCCGGCGTGCGCTGAAGCCCGGCGGTGAACTGTGGGTGATCGGCAACCGGCATCTCGGGTACCACGTGAAGCTGCGACGGTTGTTCGGCAACAGTGAACTCATGGCCAGTGACCCGAAGTTCGTGATCCTGAGGGCCGTCAGGAAGTAGCTCCCCGCAGGGCTCTCGGCGAGGCGCCCAGCTCCCGGCGGCATGCCTTGTTGAAGGCCTGGAGGTCGGGGATGCCGACGGACGCGGCGACGGCGGGGATGGAGAGGGTCGTGGCGCGGAGCAGGTGGTGGGCGCGTTCCAGTCTGCGGCGGCGGATCCAGCCGACGACCGTGGTGCCCGTCTGGGCGCGGAAGAGCCTGGTCAGGTGGTTGTGGGAGACCCCGGCCGCGCGGGCGACCCCGGGGATGGTCAGCGGGGCGGCCAGGTGGGCCTCGATGTGGGCGATGGCGGTGGTGACGGCCGGGTGGGGGCCGGGCTGCGCGGCGGCCGGGGTGAGGTGGGCGATGCGCCACAGGGCGGTCCAGATCTCGGCCCGGGTGCGCTCCGGCTCGCTCGGGGCGGCGGCGACCGCCTGCTGCAACAGGCCGGTGAGCGTGGGGAGTTCGGGACCCGCGTCCTGCACGACCGGGATGGTGCGGGACGGTCCGGCCGCCGCGTCGACGCGCAGGTGCGCGTACAGGTGCTCCGAGCGGCCCCGGTAGCGGTAGCGGACCGTGGTGCCGGGCGGGACCAGGCTCACACGGCCGGGACGGATGACGTGGGCCGTGCCGTCGACGGTCAGTTCGGCGTCGTACTGGTAGAGGTGCAGCTGCCACAGCTCCGGCAGGCGGAAGACGTCCGTGCGGCTCGCGACGCCGTGCACGCCGACGCCGACACCCGCGACGACGGGCGGGGCGCCGAGCTGGATCTCCGTCTCCCGCATGGTGAGAAACTACCAGTGACCGGGCACCTCACCCGGCCCGCAGCACCCCGATGAGCCGGGCCGCCGTCCGGGTCATCGCCTCCCGGCCCGCGCTCAGGTAGGGGCGCGAGTCCACCGCGTCCGGGCGGGCGACGAGGTACTCCCGTACCGTGCCGGTCAGGGCGAGGTTGAGCGCCGTACCGATGTTGATTTTGGTGATGCCGCCCGCGACGGCCGCCCGCAGTTCGTCGTCGGGAACGCCGGAGGAACCGTGCAGGACGAGCGGCACGTCCAGCGCGGCGGCGAGCCGTTTCAGCAGGGCGTGGTCGAGGGCGGCGGTGCGTGTGGTCATCGCGTGCGAGCTGCCGATCGCGACGGCCAGCGCGTCCACGCCGGAGGCCGCGACGAAGGCGCGTGCCTCGCCGGGGTCGGTACGGGCGCCCGGTGCGTGCGCGTCGAGCGGCGGGGCTGCGCTGGTGCCGCCGGCCTGCGCTGTGTCCTTCCCGCCCACGCGGCCCAACTCGGCCTCGATCCACAGCCCTTGGGCATGGGCCCAGTCGACGGCGGCCGCGGTGGCGGCGAGGTTCTCCTCGTACGGCAGGTGAGAGGCGTCGTACATCACGGAGCTGAACCCGGCGTCGGGCGCCTGGCGCAGCAGGTCGTCGCTCTGGATGTGGTCGAGGTGGAGGGCGACGGGCACGGAGGCTCGCTCGGCGGCCGCGGTGGCGGCGCGGGCCAGGGGGAGCACGCGTCCCTGGCGGAACTTGACCGCGTTCTCGCTGACTTGGAGAACGACGGGTGCCTCGACGGACTCGGCGCCCGCGACGACGGCCTCGATGTGCTCCAGGGTGATGATGTTGAACGCGGCGACGGCGGTGTGCGCGGCCGCGGCCCCGGTGATCAGTTCACCGGTCGTGGTGAGGGGCACAATCTCTCCTTCATCCCTGGGCGGTCGAGCCGAGGATCACCGAGCGGGTGAGGTGGCGCGGCCGGTCCGGGTCGAGTCCGCGGGCGGCCGCCACGGCGACGGCGAGCCGCTGGGCGCGGACGAGTTCGGCGAGCGGATCGAGACCGTCGGCCACCCACAACCCGCCGGTCCCCCGCACCTGTTCGGCGAGCCCGGCGGGCGCCTCGCCGAACATCCAGGTCGCCGTACCGCGCGTGGTGACGCTGATCGGGCCGTGGCGGTACTCCATCGCCGGGTACGCCTCGGTCCACGACTGCGCGGCCTCGCGCAGCTTGAGCCCGGCCTCGTGCGCGAGTCCCACGGTCCAGCCGCGCCCCAGGAAGGTGAACTGCGCGCAGGCGACGAGCTCTTCGGGCAGGGGCGCCTCCAGGGCGGTGCGCGCGTCGGCGGTCACGGCGTCGGAGTGCAGGCCGAGGTGGGCGCGGAGCAGGGTGAGGGCCGTCGTCGCGAACCGGGTCTGGACGACGGAGCGTTCGTCGGCGTAGTCCAGCACCACGGTGTCGTCAGCGGCCTCCATCACCGGGGTCCGCGGGTCCGCGGTGATCGCGCTCGTGCGGGTACGGCCCCGGAGGCGGGCGAGGAGTTCGAGCACCTCGGTGGTGGTACCGGACCGGGTGAGGGCGACGACCCGGTCGTACGCCCGCCCGTACGGGAACTCCGAGGCGGCGAAGGCGTCGGTCTCGCCCCGGCCCGCCGACTCGCGGAGCACGGCGGCGGACTGCGCCATGAAGTACGAGGTCCCGCACCCCACGATCGCGACCCGCTCCCCCGCCGTCGGCAGCGCTCCGCCGCACTTCACCGCCTCGGAGGCGGCGCGGGTCCAGCACTCGGGCTGGCTGTTCAGCTCGTCCTCGACATGCGTCATACCGTTCCCCTCCCGACAGATGCTCGTTCATGCAAGATATAGCGAGCTTTCGAGCATCTTCAAGCAATCTGGTACGGGCAGAGGGTTGCGTTAGGGTCGCCGGAAGATCGCGGACGGTGGCGGAACGGCCGTGGAACGGAACGGAACGTTCGAAGGACGGAGAGTGCGGATGTCGCGCGACGCCCGCTGGAAAGCACTCCTGGAACTGCTCGTCGAGCGGGGCCGGCTGGAGGTCGAGGAGGCGGCGGCCGAGCTGGCGGTGTCGGCCGCGACGATCCGGCGTGACTTCGACCGGCTCGCCGAGCAGCAGATGCTCGTCCGCACCCGGGGCGGCGCCGTGGTGCACGGCGTGTCGTACGAACTGCCCCTGCGCTACAAGGCCGCCCGTCACGCCTCCGAGAAGCAGCGCATCGCCAAGGCGGTCGCCGGCCTCGTCGCACCCGGCGAGGCGGTGGGCCTGACCGGCGGCACGACCACCACCGAGGTGGCGCGGGCGCTCGCCGTACGCGGCGATCTCGCCTCCGGCTCCCCCTCGCTGACCGTCGTCACCAACGCGCTCAACATCGCCAACGAGCTCGCCGTCCGCCCGCAGTTCAAGATCGTGGTGACGGGCGGCGTCGCGCGCCCGTCCTCGTACGAGCTGATCGGGCCGCTCGCGGACGGGGTGCTCGGTCAGATCACGCTGGACGTCGCCGTCCTCGGTGTCGTGGCCCTCGACGTTGTCCACGGCGCGGCGGCCCACGACGAGGCCGAGGCGGCCGTCAACCGGCTGCTGTGCGAGCGCGCCGAGCGGGTGGTCGTCGCGGCCGACTCCAGCAAGCTGGGGCAGCGGGCGTTCGCGCGCATCTGCGGGGTCGACTCCGTGAACACGCTGGTCACGGACTCGGCGGTGGAGGCTCAGACGGTGCGGCGGTTCGCGGAGGCGGGGGTCCGGGTCGTCGCGGTCTGACCGGGGAAGCGGCGTCGGCTCCGGCTACAGCGACGCCTTGATGCGGCGCCGTGCGTCGAGGAAGCGGCTGATCGCCTCGACGACGGCGGGGGCTGGTCGCTGTCGTCGCGGGTGAGGTGCATAAATGCCATTTCGGCCGCACGTCCGTCCGCTGGTGTGCCCCGCCAGGAGCGGGCCTGGCTCTCGCCCAGCACCTTGGCCGTGGTCCGGTCGGTGCGGATGTCGTGGATGCACCCGCGCAGACGCAGGAGGTCATGCGGGGTGAGCAATGGACGGATGACGCCCGCGCAGACGCCGTCGTCGAGGTGGCCGAGGGCGGCGCGCACCTTGAGGGCGGCGGTGGAGCGTCGACAGGTCGCCCACACCTGCTGTGCGGCCGGCTCGCGGGCCGCCAGTGTGGTGTCACGTACACCTTCTACGAGCGCCAGAACGAAGCGGCGGTGACCCATCTGCAGGCGGCCGAGGCGGCAATGAAGCTCTCCTGCGCCGAGTTGCTGACCGGGGAGTTCGTCGCGCGGATCGAGTCGGGGGCCGCCAGTGGCGATCCGTGCACGCCGGAGGAGCGGGCCAGGATCCGGGCGCAGACCGGCTATGCGACACGGCTCTGCAAGGAGGCCGTCGACCTGATCGGCTCCGCGTCCGGGGCTTCGTCCCTGCATCGGGAGGTGCCGATCCAGCGGACGATCCGCGACCTGAACGCCCTGAGTCTGCATTCGCTGGTGAACCCGGCCACCAACCTGGAGCTGTACGGTCGGCTGCTGTCCGGGCTCGACGCCAACACACCGTTCCTGTAGGTCTCTTGGAAGCCTTTGGAAGCCTCCGGAGGGCGGCTGTCTACTGGCCCAGGGGGTTGGTGGTGCGGTGTCCGGGACCGGGGTGGGGGTCGAGGGGTCGCGGTTGTCGCCTGTTCTCGCTTCAGGGCGCCGGTGATCCTGCGGGCCAGAAGCGGATCGGCCGGAAGCACATGCGAGGCGAACCAGCGGGCGGCCCACGGGTCGGGGGACGGTTCGACGAACTCCGTACCCGCGTAGTCGTCGAGCGGAGGATCGTAGACGTACCCGGAGACCACGCCGTGGTTCACCAGACGATCCACGAGGGTGTCGCGGCCGTGGACCAGCAGCGGCACCCGGAAGAGGGCCGGAGGGCCGTCGTGGGCCGCCCGGTCGCGCAGGGCCGGGGAGGCCCAGGCGGTGTCCGACAGCAAGGAGACGCCGGCCCTGCGCCGGGCGAGGTTGTTGTCGAGCCGGGCCGTCCGCAGCATCAACTGCGCGCGGACCAGGGCCCCGTGGCGGGACCGGAAGTCGTGCAGGTCGACGCGGACCCACGACTCGTACGCGATCAGGCTCGACGCCTCGCGGGCGCAGTGGGAGAGCCGTGGCGCGTGCAGGGCCATGCGGAAGTCGTCGCGTTCCAGCATCCCGAGGCGCTGCATCGTCCGCCACACAGGGCGCACCAGGTGCATGCCGCGTACGGCGGAACGGGCCAGTGGCCGCAGCGTCGCGGCCAGGTCCCCGCGCAGCCGGCGCGGCACCAGGAGATCGTCGCGCAGCAGCTCCAGCTCCCGCCGGGTGCGGGCGTCCTCGACGGCGAGGAATCCGCCGGCCGTCGCGGCCACGTGCTTGGACAGGCTGAACGCCGCCGCCTCCCCGAAGGTCCCGATCGGCTGCCCGTCCACGTGCGTACCGATCGCGTGCGCCGCGTCCTCGATCAGGGGGATGCCCAACTCCTCGCAGCGGCGCCGCAGTTCGACGGCGCGGTCCGGCATCCCGTACAGGTTCGTGGTCAGGACGGCGTCCACGTTCCGCCAGGTCGATTCCGGTGCGGCGGCCGGGTCGATGTTGCCGTCCCACACGGACACGGGGGCCTGTACCGGGCGCAGCCCCGCCGCGAGGACCACGAAGAGGATCACGTCGTCGTTCACCGGTGACATCAGCACCCGGGCGCCGGGCCGGCACCAGCGCCGCAGGGCCAGATACAGAGCCAGGCGTGCCGAGGGTGCGTAGACGCATTCGCGTCCGAGCCGGCGCGTCATCATCGCGGCGAGCCGCGATCCGTACGACATCGTCACCTCTTCCGTCGAAGGGGCACGCGAGGGGCACAGTGCGCTCTCGCGCGCGTCGATCCAAGTCGGCCGGGGTTTTCCGGCAGGGCGGGCCGCCGCCGGGCGTGCGGGGAAGCTGCGACGGGCGCTCGGGACGCGGGGAGCGCGCCGCCGAGAGCCGGGGTGGGGAAGGTCGCTCAGCGTGCTCCGGGTAACGCTCTGCCGGAGTCCGCCCGGCCCGACGTACGCAATGTGCCGACCGTCTTCAGCAGCCGGTCGGCCGGCTCCCGCAGCGTGGGGTGGGCCAGGACCGTGTTCCGCAGGCCGCGCACCGGTCTGCGCCACAGCCGGTGCGCCGCCGCGACCGGGTGGGGGCGGGTCACGAACCCTTCGCCCACCCGCAGTTCACGGGTCTTGAGCCAGTCCTTGTACTCCTTGTCGCCGCGCCCCAGATCCATCACGCTCAGCCCGTGCCGCCCCGCCGCCTCGGCGATCCGCAGGTGCATCAACAGTCCGGGCGAGTAGCGGTGGAAGCCGGGGTCGTACGCGGTGAACCAGGCGGCGAGCACAGTGCTCGATCTCGGCCCGAAGTGCGCGGCCACCGGTCTGTCGCCGGCGTACACCACGGACAGCACGCCGGTGAAGTGCTCCTCCCGGACCTGGAACAGGTGGTCACCAGGCCGACGATCCACGCCCGCGCGAACCGGTCCATCCGTCCTGTCCTGCGGTACTGGGCGGACTTCCACCGCATGAGCGTGCGCAGCACCCGCGGGTCGCGCTCGTCGAAGACGAACCGCATCTCCCCCACCTCGCGCCCCAGGCGGCGTTCCTTCTTCAGTGTCGTCTTGGCCAGCCCCGGGTACGCGCCGCGCAGCCACTGCGCGTATCCGCCGCCGCCGGGCTTGAGGTCGACCACCGGTGAGGCGAACGTCCCCGTGACATGTGTGCCGAATGGCTTCTGCTCCTCGACGAGATGATCGAACTCCAGGACGGACAGCCCGCAGGCCCGCAGCAGTTCCCGGGGGTCCCAGGTGACCCCGGGACGGTGCACGAGGGCCTGGCAGTCGGAGAGGCCGAGGCCGATGGCCCTGCCGACACCGAGGGCGCCCCGCTCGTACGGGAAGAAGCCGACGGGCTCACCGCCCTCCCACAGGACCGCCACCCGCGCCCCAGCGTGGTACCCGCCGACACCGATCGCGAACTCCGGTGCCAGGAAGGGGTTGGCGTATTCCGGAGACTCGTCCATCGCCCGGTGCCAGGCCGCCCGCAGCGGGGTGCCCAGTTCGTCGGGTCTGTGGATCGTGATGTCCCTGCTCATGGATCGCATGGGCGATCGCCCCCCTGTTTGCCCCCTGACGCGCTGTCCGCGTCCTGCCACTTCAGGCCATCCGCTGATCCACACCGGGTACGCGCTCGTACCCCGATCAACGTCCGAGGTTCGAACTGTTCTGCGGGCTCAAACGTCGCGAAACAGTACGCACGCTGTCAAGGGTGTCGGTCGTAAAGGAACAGTACGTTTCGGATGGACCGCTCCCATCAAGCCGTCCGACGGGCACCCTTATGCTCAACTCCCTTCTCCCGTAACGTCGTTGATCGTTGACGCGACCATGACGACGGAGGGTTCATGGGCAGTTTCATGGGCAGGGGTCTGCTTTCGCTGGTTCTCGCCGCGGTCACCGGTGCCGCGTTACTCGGGGCACCGGCGGCCGCCGCACCGCCCGGCCCGGAGGACGTGTACCGGCCGGTCCGTGGGCCGGCCGCACCGGCGGAGTACCGCTACCTCCAGAAGACCCTGCCGGGAGAGTCGATTCCCCGTCACGCCCACGATCTCGCCGCGGCACAGGCCCGCGAACTGCCCACCGTCGGCGGGCGCTGGAAGGGCGTCGGACCCACCAACATCGGCGGGCGGGTCGTCTCCCTCGCACTCGACCCCCGGCGCGCCGACACCCTCTACGCGGCGGCCGCGAGCGGCGGCCTCTGGCGCAGCACCGACGCCGGGGAGACGTTCCACTCGGTGTGGCCCGACAGCTGGACCCAGGCCATGGGCGCGGTCGCCACCGCCCCGGACGGCACCCTGTACGTCGGCACCGGTGAGCCCAATCCGGGTGGCGGAAGCATCACGTACGAGGGAACGGGGTTGTACCGCAGCACCAACGGCGGCCGGAGCTGGACACCTCTCGGCCTGCGCGACTCCGGTGCCATCAGCGCCATCACCGTCGACCCCGCCGACCCCCGCCGTATCTATGTCGCCGCGGCCGGTTCGCTGTACAACGGCGGCGGCGACCGCGGCGTGTACCGCTCGGACGACGGCGGCGCCACCTGGGAACGCATCCTCGCCGGTGCCACCGAGTTCACCGGCGCCACCGAGATCGTCGTCGACGGCGACCGGCTGTACGCCGTACTGTGGGACCACCGCCGACGCCCCGGTCTGCGTACGTACGGCGGTGTCGGCTCCGGCGTCTTCCGCTCCACGGACGGCGGCGAGACCTGGCAGCGGCTCGGCGGCGGCCTGCCCGAGCGGGGCCCCGACGTGGGACGCATAGGCCTCGCCGTCGCGGGCGACCGGCTCTACGCGATCGTCATCAAGGCCGGTGGCTCCTTCGAGGGCTTCTACGCCTCCTCCGACGGCGGCGACAGCTGGACCCGCACCCCCGCCAACCCCGACCTCGCGGGCTCGCAGTCCAGCTTCGGGTGGTGGTTCGGCAAGGTGTGGATCGACCCACGGGACACCGAGCACGTACACGTGGCCGGGGTCGCCCTGCTGACCACGAAGGACGGCGGCGACACCTGGACGGCCGACGACACGAGCATGCACGTCGACCACCACGCCATGGTGTGGGACCCGCGCCACCCCGGCCGCATCTACCTCGGCAACGACGGCGGCGTCTACCGCTCCGACGCGAACGGCGACGGCGGCTGGATCAAGTCCCGCCACCAGCCGTACACCCAGCTCTACAGCGCGGCGATCAGCCCGCAGGACGTCACCAGGATCTCGGGCGGCACGCAGGACAACGGCTCACTGCGCTCCTGGGGCGGGGCGACGTTCAACGAGTACCTCGGCGGCGACGGCGAGGAGAACCTCATCAACCCGACCGACGTGAACAACGTCTTCGCCTGCTACCAGTACGGCAACTGCTTCCGCTCCACCGACGGCGGCGACACCCTCACCTACTTCGCCGACCGGACGACGTACCAGCGCCGCAACTGGTTCACCCCGATGGCCTTCGACCCCCGCGACCCGAAGATCCTCTACTACGGCTCCGAGGTGCTCAACCGCTCCACGGACGGCGGCGAGACCTGGCAGGCCATCAGCCCCGACCTGACCGGCGGCCCCGGCGCCGACCCCCTCTACACCAACTACGGCACGATCACCTCGATCGCCCCGGCGTCCGACGGACGCACCGTGTACGTCGGCACGGACGACGGCCGTGTCTGGGTCACCAAGGACCTCGGGGCGACCTGGACGAAGCTGGCCGAGGACCTCCCCTGGGTGACCCGCGTGGTCGTCGACCCGAAGAACCCCGACCGCGTCTGGACCACACACTCCGGCTACCGCTCCGGCTCCCCGCTGGCCCATGTGTACGGCAGCACCGACGGCGGCAGGCACTGGCGGAACCTGTCGGGCAACCTCCCGGCGGCCCCCGTCAACGACCTGGTCGTCGCCCGGGGCGGCGTCCTCCACATCGGCACCGACCAGGGCGTGTTCACCAGCATCACGGGCGGCGGCCGCTGGCTGCGCCTCGGGCGCGGTATGCCGCAGGTCCCGGTCGACGACATCGAGTACGACGCGGGCCGTCACCGCCTGGTGGCGGCGACGTTCGGCAGGGGGTTCTACGAGCTGACCACTCCCTGAGACGGCCGCAGGCTCCGGGCGTCCGGCCCACCGAAACAACCCCCGCTGCCGCGTTGTTCGCGGACCAGCGCCCGTCCACCCGTTCAACCATGCACACTGGTCCGGCGGGTGGGACGGAACGCTGTGCGTGAGGAGGACCCGGGAGTGACGGGAGCGGGGTTGGAGCATGGTGAGCGATGACGGCGTCGACGTCTTCGTCAACTACCGCACGGCCGACGCCGGACACGGGGCAGCGGCCTGCTACGAACTGCTCTCGCCCGCCTTCGGTGAGGGTCGCGTCTTCCGCGACTGTGTCTCGATGCTGCCCGGGCAGCTCTACCCGGAGGCGATTCGGCAGGCGCTGGAGGAGACCCGGGTCCTGCTGGTGCTCATCGGGCCGGACTGGTTCGCCGAGGAGCCGGGGAGCGGCCGACGGCTGGTGGACCGTGAGGACGACTGGGTACGGCGGGAGATCCGCCGTGCGTTCGAACGGGACATCCCCGTGGTGCAGGTGCTGCTCGACGGCACGGGCCCCGTCGAGGCGGCCGAACTTCCGCCGGACATCGCACGGTTGGCGCACTGCCAGGCGGCTCATGTCAGCCACCGGACGCTCGGCGACGACGTACGGAGACTGACGGACCAGCTCGTCGAACTGGTACCGGAGCTGGTGCTCCCCGACCTCTTCGAGCCGCGGCGGCAGCTGCCTGCCGACCCGCTGCCCAGCATGCTGCTGCAGGCCGACTACGGCGTGGTCCCCTTCCAGCGGGCGGACGACGAACTGCCCCGCCTGACGGACTGGCTGTCGGCACCGGAGCGACTCGCCGCCCGCATGCTGACCGGGCCCGGCGGCCAGGGCAAGACCCGGCTCGCGACCCGGCTCGTCGAACAGGCGCGGGCGGGCGGCTGGGCGGCGGGCCTGCTCGCCGAGAGCGCGCCTGAGCACGTGCTCGCCCGCATCCACGGATTCCGCGGCCCCGTCCTCGTCGTCGCCGACTACGCGGAGGGCCGGACCGAGCAGCTCGCGGTCGTCGCGTCCGAGCTGATCGCGCGGCCCACCGCGCACGGACCGGCACGGCTGCTGTTGCTCGCCCGGTCGTCCGGCGCCTGGCCGCATCTGCTCCGCCGCCACCGCGACGACCGTGTCTCGCTCCTCTTCACCGACCTGACCGAACACGCGCTGCCCTCCGTGGTCGCCACGGCGGCGGACCGCCCCGCCGAGTACGCTCGCGCGCTGCGCGCCTTCGCGGCCCGGCTGGAACGCCCCGTGCCTGTCGCGCCGCCGCCCGGCGATCTCGCCTCGGCCCGCTACGACCGGGTGCTGGACGTCCATGCCGCCGCGCTGGCGACGCTTCTCGACGAGTCCGCCCCCGGCGCGACGCCGACACGGCGCGACCCGCTGCTCCGGGTCCTCGACCATGAGCGCCGGTACTGGGCAGCGGCGGCCGCGCCGCTCGGCCTGCCGACGCCCGGCGCCCTGCGCCACGACCAGGTGGCGTCCGCGGCGACACTGTTCATGGCCCACAGCCCGGCCGAGGCCCGCAAGCTGCTGGCCGCCCTGCCCACGTTCGACCAGGAGGGCCACGACGTCGTCGACCGCCACCTGCGCTGGCTCACCGCCCTCTATCCCGGCCCGGCCGTCCTCAACCCGCTGCGCCCGGACCGGCTGGGCGAGGACCTCGTGGCGGCGACACTCCTCGACCAGCCGGAGTTCGTCGAGTGGCTGGCACCGGTCGTGGGCGACGTCCAGGTCACCCGGGCGCTGACCGTCCTGGGCAGGGCGGCACCGCGCCACCCCCACCTCGGCAAGGCGATGACGGCACTGCTGACCGCGGACCCGGCGACCCGGCTTCCGCTGGCGATCGCCGTCGCCACCCAGCTGCAGGACACGACACTGGTCGACGTGTTGAGCGAGGTCAGCGGCACCGCGGCCGAGCGGGGACTGGATCTGGAGGAGGCGGTCGTCGGCCATCTGCCCGACCAGAGTCTGGCCCTGGCCGCGTTCATGGTGGTCAGCACCCGTGCCGCTCTCGACGCCGAGCGGCGCAAGGACGAGCCGGACGACGAGACCCTCGCCGCTCTCACGCAGAATCTGTCCCTCCGGTTGAGAGCCGTGGGCCAGCACGACGAGGCACTCGTGCACGCGGCTCGCGCCGTCGAGATGTACGAGGAACTGGCGGACCGGGACCCGGACTTCACCCCGGAGCTGGGGTCCGCGCTGAGCACCCTCGCCGGCGCCCACGCCCACTCCGGCTTCCCCGAGGACGGCATCGAGGCGGCCACCCGGAGCTGTGACCTGCTGAGTCCGGTCGCCCACTCCTCCCCCGACCACCGGCAGCTCTACGCCACCGCGCTCACCACGTACGGCAACCTGCTCGGCGACGTGGCCCGGCACACGGAGGCCGTCGCCGCGGTCGAACACGCGGTGCGGCTGGCCACCGAACTCCACGACGAGGCCCTCGCGGAAGACCGGGTGGAGCGACTGTTCCGGCTGGCGACCACCCAACAGGACCTCTACGCGGCCCGCGCCGGTGCCGGTCTGCACGACAGTGCCCTGACCGCCGCCGAGGAGGCGGTAGGGATGTACCGGGAACTCGACACCGTCAGCAGCGACCGCTTCCGTGACGCCCTGGTGCAGGGCCTGGGCAACCTCAGCGGTGCCCACTCCGAGCTCGGGCACACGCAGGAGGCGGCCGACGCCGCGGCGGAAGCCGTACGCTCCGCGCGCGACCTGGTCGACCGGCACGGGGACGAACACCTCCAGCTCATGGCGGACGTGCTGAACAACAGCGGGGTGGCGCTCCGCAGGCTCGGCCGCCACGACGAGGCCGCCGCACAGCTCACCGAGGCCGTCGCCCTCTACCGGCCCCTGGCCACGGTCTCGCCCGGAACCCGGCTCCCCGCACTCGCCGGCGCCCTCCACAACCTCGGGGACGTCCTGCTCGATACCCGGCAGCTGTACAAGGCACGCGACGCGTACGACGAGTCGGTCGACATCTACCGCAAGCTCTCCGACCCCCGGCCGGAGACCAACGAACCCGAACTCGCCGATTCCCTCTACGCGCTGGCCAGCGTGCTGCACGACCAGGAGGAGTACGAGGAGGCGTTCGCACTCGCCGCCGAGGCCGCCGCCCTCCTGCGCCGGCTGGCCGAGAGCGGTCAGGCGCAGCTGCGCCGCAAGCTGGCCACGGCCCTGCACCTGCTCGCCCTGATCCACGACGACATGGGCCGGGGCTCCGAGGCCCTCGACTGCGCGGCGAGCGCTGCCGATGTCCTGGGCGAACTGGCGGCGTCCGATGTTCCGGACCTTCCCGATGTGCGGGGCGAGTGGGCGACCGCGCTGTACAGCCACGCGCGGATCCTCGACTCCAACGACCGGCCGGACCGTGCGGTCGAGCCGTTCGCGAAGGCGGGCGAGGTGCTGCGCGCGCTCGTCGGGGAGTCCGACAAGTCCTACGACCGGGAGACGCTGGGCATGGTGCTGCACGACCACGCCGTGAGCCTCAGCACGCTCGGGAGACACGAAGAGGCCCTCGAACACGTCGAGGAGGCCGTACGCGTCCGCCGCGGGCTGGACCAGGCAGCTCCCGCGAACCGCGTCGCCCTGTGCCAGTCGCTGAACAATCTCGCGGACACGCTCAAGGACCTCGAACGGCACGACAAGGCGCTGGCCACGGCCGGAGAGGCGGTGGAACTGGCGGCCGCCCTGCGGGAGGAGGACGGCGGGGAGGTGTTCGTCCACGCCCTCGCCACGCGGGCGTCCGTACCGGGCGGGGACGAGGCCGCGGCCGTCGCGGACCTGGTCCGGGCCTGGCACGCCGCACTCACCGCGCGGGACGACGACCTCGTGGACGTCGTCCTGGAGGTCCTCGGCGAGCTGGACCGGCGGCGTCCGCGCCGCGTGCGCCGGGCATGGCGGAACCTCACGACCGAGCGGTATCCGCTTCCCCGCGTCACAGGTTGACGACGACCAGGAGCACATCGGTGAGGAGGAGGGCACCGTAGAACAGCGTCAACGTATGGGAGAACGTGGCCTCCAGTGGACGAACCCGTCCCGCGTACGGCTGGACGTTCATGGAGAAGACCTCCACCGGATGGTCGGGCCGCCGGACGTCTTCGTACAGCAGCCGGAACAGCTTCTCCTGCCGCAGAAAGAACCCGTCGAGGAACCAGAAGCAGGCCAGCGGCACCAGTCCGCTCACCGCCACCGCCCAGCTCCGGCGATCTGCCGACACGGCGAAGAGCGCGGCGGCGAGCGTGAGCGCCCATCCCTTGATCAGGAATGAGTTGCCGCTCATGCGCGTGATGACGGCCTGGATGAACTCCAGATGCTTGACCCGGTCGGCATCCAGAGGGACCGCCCCTTCCCTCGTACCCGGCGCCGTCATCAGCCTGACCCGTACCCCTGGTGGAACACGACTACGCATCCGCAGTGAGACGGACAAGCAGCACACCTGGCGTGCGCGGCAGCGACACCGTGAGCCGGTCACCGTCCCAGCGGGCCGAGCCGGCCGTCGGACCGGACGGGTGCAGGACCTCCACGCGAACCTCGCGGCCCGCCATGTGCCCCACGGGCAACCGGAGTTCGCCCGCCCCGCCACGGCGCCAGACCGAGACGTACGAGGTACGGTCGCCGGCCACCCGCAGGCCCAGCGCCAGCCATTCGTCCGTCCACCCCGGCAGGCCGAGCGGCCAGAACGGCACGGCCCGCGCGAGATCCGCGCGGAGCGACTTGTAGACGGTCACCGCGTCGCGTACGAGGGCGAGTTGGTGCCCGGACATGCGGTTCAGATGGCCCGACAGATGGATGCGGCCGAGCAGCGCGCCGCCCAGGGTGAAGGTGATGAGGTCGTCGTCGAACTCGGGCTGGGGGTAGGCCCAGACCGCGCCCTGTTCGGGCGGGACGGCGGTCGGCGCGGCGGCGGCGATCGGCGGGCAACGCAGCGGGTCCTGCTGGTCGCTGGTGGACTGGAGCTGGCTGACGGTGAGTGTGGCCCCGTCCATGCGCATGCCGCCCGAGGCGCAGTTCTCGATGACCAGGCCGGGGTGGCGGTCCAACACTCCGGACAGCCAGTCCAGGTAGGCCTGGGCATGGCCGAGCAGTCCGGCTCCCGGTGCGATGTCCCCGGCCGGACCCGGCGCGCAGGTGCCCGGATCGACCACGATGTTGTAGTCCAGCTTGAGATAGCCCACGCCCCAGTCGCCGACGATCCGGTCCACCGTCTTGTCGAGGTGCGCGCGGGCGGCCGGGTGGCGCAGGTCGAGCTGGTGGCGGCCCTGTTCGGTGAGGCGTACGCCGTCGCGCTGGAAGAAGGCGTCCGGCGGGAGCGCGGACGCGACCGGGCTGCGTACTCCGACGACTTCCGGCTCCAGCCACAGCCCGGGCACCATGCCGCGTTCCCGGATCCGGTCGAGGACCGCCCGGATTCCGCCGTCGGGGAAGCGGCGCGGGGACGGCAGCCATTCGCCGACGCTGTCCCACCAGCCCTCGGTGTCGTCGTCGTACCAGCCGGAGTCGATACAGAAGTACTCCGCTCCGGCCTCGGCGGCCGCGTCGATCAGCGGCAGCAGCTTCTCGGTCGTCGGGTCGCCCATCAGCGTGTTCATGTAGTCGTTGAAGACGACGGGCAGTGTGGTGTGGTCCGGGTGCGGGCGGCGGACCGCCCGGCGGTACGAGGTGAGCGCACCCAGTGCCTCGTCGAATCCGGAGCCGAGGGCCAGCGCCGCCGGCACGGTGGTGGACTCCTCGCCCGGCGCGAGCCGGACCCGCCACTGGTGCTGCGCGTCCGTGGGGCCGTTCAGCGCCAGATATGTGCCGTGCGCGCGTTCGCCCAGGTCCCAGCGCCAGCCGGCCGGGGACTCGATCTGCCACAGCCAGGCCCGGCCGCCGTCCCGTTCCGTCAGCGCCCCCATCGGCAGGTGTCCGTCGGTGGGCCAGCTGCCGCGTCCGGTGAGGACGAGGGCGGCCCGGCTGTCGTGCTGGTGGGCAAGGACGTTGATGTCGACGACGGTGTCGCGCAGCGGCTCCGTGTACCAACGGCACTCCGCGAGCCAGTCGTTGCGGGCGCGGTGGACGTCGAGGGTGTCCGGGGCGGGCAGGCCGCCGAGCAGCAGGCTGCTGACGGACTGGACGACCAGGGGCTCCGTGCCCTCGTTGCGGAGCCGGACGCGGGAGCGGAGTACGGGCAGCCCGGCGGGAGAGGAGAGCTCGACGAAGGCCGTCAACCCGGTGACCAAGTCGTGGAGTTCGAGGCTCAGCCACTCCCAGCCGTCGCGGTTGCCGCTGCGATGGTTCCGGTACTTCAGGCGCGTCCCCAGGGCCGTGCCGGTGAAGCGCGGGCCGGACCAGCCGCTGCCGTGGCCGAGGGCGGTCAGCTCGACGAGCGGGAGGGCGGATTCGGGGGCGGCGCGGTCCGGGTCGCCGATGGGGGGCCCCCCGCTCGAACGAAGTTGAGAGTGGGGGAGGGCGAGCCGGATCAGCCGCAGGGTTCCGTCGGGGGCGGTGGCGAACTCGGTCTCCAGGGCCGAATGACCCCAGTTGAGCTTGTTCTGCGGGTGGTTGAAGGCCGTGCGCGCCACATCCGACGTACCGGTCAAGGTGGTTCCCCTCCTGAGCCCGCCGCTCGGCGGTCCGCGTCAGTCGCGTGAATCCATCGTTACGTTCTCTTGACGACCTCTGTGTGACCGGTCACAATCCTGACATGAATGTGACCGGTCACACAAGGCGCCCGGCGAGCATCAGGGACGTCGCGACCGCTGCCGGGGTCTCGTACCAGACCGTCTCCCGGGTGATCAACGGCCATCCCAGCGTCAAGCCGTCCACCCGCGAGCGGGTGCTCGCCGCCATCGACGAGCTGGGCTTCCGGCGCAACGCCACCGCCCTCGCCCTGGCCAGCGGCCGCAGCAGGGCCGTGACCGTGCTCACCGCCAACACCACCCACTACGGCTACGCCTCCATCCTCCAGGGCATCGAGGAGGCCGCCCGTGCCGCGTCGTACGCGGTCGGGATCGGCGTACTCGAATCGGCCGAGGGGGCCGCCGTCGCCGCCGAGGTGCAGCGCGCGGCGGACGCGGGCGGCGGGCTCATCGTGATCGCCTACGATCCGGCCGGTGTACGGGCGTTGGGCGCCGTCCCCGCCGAACTGCCGGTCGTCGGCGTGGTGGAGACCCCCGCGAGTCCCCCCGGCGGAGACCGCCCCTGGGTGTGGACCGACGACCGCGAGGCCGCCCACGAGGCGACCCGGCATCTGCTCTCCCTCGGCCACGAGACCGTGCACTACGTCGCCATCCCCTCCAGCACCCGGCGCACGAGTGCCCGTACCAGCGGCTGGAGCCAGGCGCTCCGGGAGGCCGGGGCGCCGGAACCCCGCCCCGTGCAGGGCAGTTGGGGCCCGGCGGGCGGTCACGCGGCCGGCCGGAGGCTCGCGCGGGACCCGGCCGTCACCGCGATCCTGTGCGGCAACGACGACCTCGCCCTCGGGGTGCTCCGCGCCCTGCACGAGGCGGGCCGCGCGGTGCCGGACGAGGTCAGCGTGGCCGGGTTCGACGACGCCCCGCACTCCGCCTATCTGACCCCGTCCCTGACGACCGTACGCCTGGACTTCACCGGCCTCGGACGGGCCGCGTTCGCCCTGCTGCACGGGGTGGTGGAGGAGTCCGCGCGGATCGCCCCGCACCCCGTCTCCGTACCGGAGCTGGTAGTGCGGGAGAGCTCCGGGCCGCCGCGCCGGTGACCGAACACCTCGCACGAGCACAGCCGTTCCGAGTCCTGCCCCCTGAACCGCCCGTTCGAAAGGCACGTGATGAAGAGAAGCGCTCTCCCCGCCCTGGCGCTGATATGCGCCGTCGGCCTGGCCGCCACCGCGTGCAGCGACCCCACCGCCGGGGACTCCGGTTCGGACGCCGAGCAGACGGCGGTCGACCCGACCGCCCGGCTGGACGGCGTGAAGCTGACCATGTGGACCGCGCAGAACACGGTCAACGCGCCCCGGCAGGTCATCGACGCCTTCGAGGAGGCCACCGGCGCCACGGTGGAGACCCAGGCCGTCCCGGATCTGTACGAGCAGAACGTGCCGACCAAGCTCGCCTCCGGTGACCGGCCGGACCTGATGTTCTGGCAGCCCTCCATCTCCACGCTGCCGTTCATCCAGCCCCAGCAGAACCTTCTCACCCTCGACGGGGAGCAGTGGGTCTCCGAGCTGGGCGACACCGAGCGGTCCCTCGGCGTCATCGACGGCAAGCGGTACGCGGCGATCGTCACCAGTCCCGCCATGCTCGGCGTCTACTACAACAAGGACGTCTTCCGGGCCGCCGGGCTCACCGAGGAGGACTTCCCCCAGTCCTACGACGAACTGCTGGAACTCGGCCACGAGGTCGTCGACAAGACCGACGCGGCCGCCTTCTACGAAGCCGGCGGCGACAAGTGGCCCCTGCAGTGGCAGATGCAGGTCCAGCTCACCGACCTCGACGAGCAGTGGTGGGCCGGCCTGAACGAGAACAAGGAGAAGTGGACCGACCCGGTCGTCGTCGACGCGATCAAGAAGTACAAGGAGGAACTGCTCGACGCCGGGCTCGCGCAGAAGAACTACAGGACAGGCACTTTCACAGGGCAGGCCGACGCGCTGTGGCAGGGCGAGGCCGGCATGGTCCTCAACGTCACCTCGTTCCAGAGCCAGTTGCAGGCCAAGTACTCCACGGCCGAGATCGACGAGAAGATCGGCTGGTTCCCGATCGCCAACTCCGCCGCCACCGGCATGTACTCCCCCGACCAGACCAACGGCGTGGTCGCCTTCAAGACCGGTGACGAGAAGCGGCAGAACGCGGCCCGGCAGTTCCTCGCCTTCTGGCTCGGCCCGGACTACCCCGACTACATCAAGGCGATGAAGATCCCCTCCGTGCAGCCGTCCGTGCCCACCCCCGACGGTCTGCCGCAGACGTCCAAGGCCCAGGTCGCGGCCCTGCCCACGGCCATCGGGGTCTTCCAGGCCAAGGCGATCGTCGCCCCGGACACGCACCTCTACCTCGCCGACATGATCTTCGACAAGAAGGACCCGCAGCAGGTCGCCCAGGCGATCCAGGACCAGTTCGCGCAGGTGGCCAAGGCTCAGGGCGCGCCCGGCTTCTGACATCGGCAGGGACTCGACAGGGACTCGACAGGGACTTCTGATGGCGGACACGGCCATACGTACGCGCAAGCAGAAACCCGCGCAGGTGACGGGCGGGCCGAAGGGAGTGGGGCGGCTGCCGCGCGCCGCCGTGCACCACCCCTGGTGGTTCGCGCTCCCCGCGATCGCCGTCTTCGCGGGCTTCTTCCTGGTGCCGAACCTGCTCAACTTCTACTACCCGTTCACCAACTGGTCCTCGTACCACGCGGACATCGCCTTCACCGGGCTCGACAACTTCCGGACCATCGCCGACGACGGCTCACTGCTGCGCGCAATCCGTACGACCCTGCTGTACGCCCTGCTGGCGGCGCTGTTCCAGAACTGCTTCGGGCTCGTGCTGGCGCTGCTGCTGGAGGCGGACACCCGCTTCAACCGGTTCTTCCGCGCCGTGTTCTTCCTGCCGGTGCTCATCTCTGCGCTCGCCACCGGCTATGTCTTCCAGGCCCTTCTGGACCAGGACGGCGCCGTCAACTCCGTTCTCGGCACGGACGTTCCATGGCTGGGCTCGACGACCTGGACTCTGGTCCTGGTCACCCTCATCCACGGCTGGAAGTGGATGGGCCTGTCCATGCTGATCTATCTGGCCGGGCTCAAGGGCATCCCCGGCGACATGCTCGAAGCCGCGCGGATGGACGGCGCCGGACCCTGGCGGACCTTCTGGTCGGTGCGCTGGCCGATGCTCGCGCCGGCGGTCACCTTCAACGTCACCACGGCGCTGATCGGCTCGATGAACACCTTCGACATCGTGCAGGCGACCACGGGCGGCGGACCCGCGGCCTCCACGGAGGTCTTCAACATCTACATGTTCCGGACCTTCGGACAGGGCCTGTACGCCCAGGCCTCCACGATAAGTTTGGTGCTCTTCCTCATCGTGGTGGCGCTGGCGGTTCCGCTGGTCTTCGGCCTGCGCCGAAGGGAGCAGATGCTTTGAACCCTCCTCCTCGCAGGCGAAGAGGATTCCTGGCTCACGCTGCTCGATCACTCGACGAGCGATCGAGACTCACACGATCAACACCAGCCGGGTTGGAACCAGCCCGGTCCCCGAAAGAAGGGAGGTTGATGTGCTGGCTTGGTCCTCGCTCAGCACAGCAGGGAGCGTACCAGCTATCGGCCCACGCCTGTGGCGCATTGGGCGCCCCGCTCTGGTCGTCACCGTTGCCGCCGTGGCTGTCGGCATTCCCCTCTGCCTCGTCCTCGTCACCTCCGCCAAGCCGCAGGCGGAGGCCATCAAGCCGAACCTGGACCTGCCGCGGCGATGGCAGCCCGGCAGCAACTACGCGGACGCCGTCAGCCAGGGCGAGATGCTGCGCGGCTTCCTCAACTCCCTGCTCGTCGTGGTGCCTTCGGTGGCCCTCGTCCTGATCCTCGGGGCGGGCGCCGCCTGGGTCTTCGCGCGCCGGAAGTCGAAGCTGGTCTCGGCGGCGTACGCGCTGTGCATCAGCGGGCTGCTGCTGCCGCCCGCCGTCATCACCATCGTGATGGAGCTGCGGCAACTGGGGCTGGCGAACACCCGGCCCGGGATGATCGCCGTCTACACCGGCATGTATCTGTCGACGTCGATCTTCTTCATGACCGGCTTCATCCGCGCCATCCCCATGGAGCTGGAGGAGGCGGCCCGCATGGACGGCGCGAAGCCGGCGCGGATCTTTCTGCGGATCGTCCTTCCGCTGCTCAGGCCGGTGATCGCCACCGCGACGATCATGGTGATGCTGTACGCCTGGAGCGACATCTTCTACGCGTTCTTCGTCCTCGGCGGCGGAGAGCGGGCGACCCTCCCGCTCAACCTCTACCAGGTCGCCAGCGCCCAGCTCTACCTCAACAACTGGCACCTCGTCTTCGCGTATGTCGTGGTGATGAGCCTGCCCATGGTCGCCGTGTTCCTCGTCGGCCAGCGAAAGATCGTGTCCGGAATCACCAGTGGAGCCGTCAAATGACTGGAGGTCCAGCAGCGTGATCACCCCCACCCGCACGAGATCCCGTATCAGAACCGCCCTGACAGCAGCCGTACTTGGAGCAACTGCCATGGCAGGCACCCTTCCCTCGGCGGAGCCGGCGGCAGCGGCCGACCCGCAGCGCCTCACCGTCGACCTCGGCGCCTCCGAAGGCCCGGTGATGCTCGGCGCCAACGGCTCCCTGTACGGGCTCGGCGACGACGGCGTGCCCAGCGACGCCGCGATGGAACCCCTGAAGATCACCAGCATCTCGCAGAAGCCGGAGGGCGGCGCCCAGCACCCCAACGGCGACGCGCTGACCGTCTCCAAGTCGTTCTTCCGCAACGGCGGCGGCGAGGTCAACGTGATGATGCAGGACATCTACGCGCAGTGGCCGTACGAGGACCTCGGCATCGACGACTACCTCCCCAAGGTCGACAAGATCGCCAAGGAGGTGTCGGCGGACCCGAACAGCGACCGCTTCGTCTACATCCCGTTCAACGAGCCCGACCAGATCTGGTACCACCTCGGCGTCTCCGACCAGGAGCGGTACGAGGCCAACCGCGACCGGTTCTTCCGGGACTGGAAGGCGGTGTACCACCGGATTCGCGCGATCGACCCCGACGCGAGGATCGCGGGCCCGAACGAAGCCGCCTACCACACCCGCCTGTTGAGGGACTTCCTCGCCTTCGCCCAGCGGGAGAACGTCCTGCCCCAGGTGATGACCTGGCACGAGTTGGACCCCGGCTCACTGCGGGACTTCCAGGGACACTACGACAACTACCGCTCGATCGAGCGCGAGTTGGGCATCGCACCCCTGAAGATCAACATCGATGAGTACGCCAACCGCCGCGACCTGTCCGTGCCGGGGCAACTCGTGCAGTGGGTCTCGATGTTCGAGCGCAACAAGGTGTACGCCAACATGGCCTACTGGGACGCCGCCGGTAACCTCAGCGGCCACGTCGTACGCTCGAACATCCCCAACGGCGGCTGGTGGTTCTTCCGTTGGTACGCGGGCATGACCGGCGACACCGTCAAGGTGACCCCGCCGCAGCCCAACACCGTCGACACCCTCCAGGGCCTCGCCTCCCTCGACACCTCGCGCCGCCAGGCGCAGGTCCTGCTCGGCGGCTCCACGGGCGACTCCGACGTCGTGGTGCAGAACGTCTCCCGGTCGGTCTTCGGTCGTACGGTCACCGCGACCGTCGCCGAGGCCGCCTGGTCCGGCTACGAGGGGCAGCACGCGGCGCCGCGCGTCCTCGCCCGGACGAAGGTCGAGGTGGCGGCCGACGGTTCGGTGACCGTCCCGCTGCGGGGGATGCGGAAGATGTCCGCGTACCGGATCGTCCTCACCCCCGGCGGCTCCGGCACCCCGTCCACTTCTTCCGTTCCCTGGTCGGCGTCGTACGAGGCCGAGGACGCGGCCATCACCGGCGGACAGGTCTACACCCAGGGCACGGTCAGCAACGCCAACGGCTACGCGGCCTCGGGGACGAAGGACGTCGGCTCGCTCAACACCGCTTCCAGCAAGGTCGACTTCACGGTGACGGTGCCGCGCGACGGGACGTACGACCTGGCGGTCCTGTACGGCAACCAGTCCGGCGGACCGGCCACACAGAAGCTGTCGATCGACGGCCGGGACCCGGTCACGGTCACCTATCCCTCCACCGAGAACTGGACCTACCGCGCCAAGAAGGACGTCACCCTTGAGCTGTCGGCCGGCGCACATTCGCTGACGCTGGCCAAGGGCGACGCCGAGGTCACCCTCGACCGCATCGACCTGACGGCCCGTACCGGCGCACCGTCGGCGTCGTACGAGGCCACGCTGGCGGACATCACCGGCGAGCCGTCGTACGACTACTCCTCGTCGGCCGGGGTGGGCACGGGCTCCCTCGTCCTGCGCTCCGGCGACCAGGCGGTCTTCGACGTGTACGCGCCGCGCGACGCCTACTACACGGTGGTGCCGCGTACGTCGGCGGCGGTCCGGCTCGCCCTGCACGGGGAGACGGTGACGGCGGCGCCCGGCCGGCCCCTGCGGCTGTACCTGGTGGCGGGCAACAACCGCGTCGCGATGACGGCCAGGAACGCCGCCGTCCGTTCCCTCGACGTCTCGGGCGACGGCTCAACCTCCGGCACGCTGTCCTACGAGGGCGCCTCGGCCACCCTCGCGGGCGGGGCACGGCTCGTCGACTCCCCGCACGCCTCGGCCGGTTCCCACATCGGCTGGCTCGGCAACAGTGCCGACAGCACCGCCGAGTTCACGGTGGACGCGCCGCGCGCCGGCCGCTATCTGCTGGTCGTCCACTACGCGCACAACGAGCGGCGCGACAACGGCCACGCCTACAACACGGACATCATGTCCCGTACGGCGGACATCACAGTCGGGACCGGGGCCCCGCAGAAGGTCACCTTCAAGAACACGTGGAGCTGGGACGACTTCTGGACGCTGGGCGTCCCGGTCGACCTGAAGGAGGGCTCCAACAAGGTGACCTTCGGCAACGCGAACGCGTGGGCGCCGGACATCGACCGGATCGAGCTGGGCCGCGTGCTGGGCTGAGCCGTGCGGTGAACCGTGCTCCTCGGCCCATGCGGGGGGGGCTTGTCCCGGCATGGGGCGAGGAGCCGGTCCGGAGCGGGCCGTACGGGAGGGTGGCCCCATTCGTATGGCCGAAACGACAGGGGTTTAGCATATGAGCGCCACCTAGCTCGAAAGATAGACCTGTGACTGTCAATGAAGACTCGTTCACCAGTTGGAAGACCCGCGAGGAGATCGCGGAGTCGATGATTCCGATCATCGGGAAGCTGCACCGGGAGCGGGACGTCACCGTCCTCCTTCACAGCCGCTCCCTGGTGAACAAGTCGGTGGTCAGCATCCTGAAGACCCACCGTTTCGCCCGGCAGATCGCGGGTGAGGAACTCTCCGTCACCGAGACGCTGCCGTTCCTGCACGCTCTCACCGCGCTCGACCTCGGCCCGTCCCAGATCGACCTCGGCATGCTCGCCGCGACGTACCGGGCCGACGACCGCGGTCTGACGGTGGCGGAGTTCACCGCCGAGGCCGTCGCCGGTGCCACGGGCGCGAACAAGATCGAGCGCCGCGAGCCGCGCGATGTGGTCCTCTACGGCTTCGGCCGCATCGGGCGCCTCCTCACCCGCCTGCTCATCGAGAAGGCCGGTTCCGGCAACGGCCTGCGGCTGCGCGCCATCGTCGTCCGTCCGGGCGGCGGCGCGGCCGGCGAGGATCTCGTCAAGCGGGCCTCGCTGCTGCGCCGCGACTCCGTCCACGGCCAGTTCCAGGGCACGATCACGGTCGACGAGACGAACGGCACGATCGTCGCCAACGGCAACGAGATCAAGGTGATCCACGCCAACGACCCGTCGGAGATCGATTACACGGCGTACGGCATCAAGAACGCCATCCTCATCGACAACACCGGCAAGTGGCGGGACCGGGAGGGCCTCTCCCAGCATCTGCGCCCCGGGATCGACAAGGTCGTCCTCACCGCGCCGGGCAAGGGCGACGTGCCCAACATCGTCCACGGCGTCAACCACGACATGCTCAAGCCCGACGAGCAGATCCTGTCCTGCGCGTCCTGCACCACCAACGCGATCGTCCCGCCGCTGAAGGCGATGGCCGACGAGTACGGCGTCCTGCGCGGGCACGTGGAGACCGTCCACTCGTTCACCAACGACCAGAACCTGCTGGACAATTACCACAAGTCCGAGCGTCGCGGCCGCTCGGCGCCGCTCAACATGGTGATCACCGAGACCGGTGCCGCCTCCGCCGTCACCAAGGCGCTGCCCGACCTCAAGGCGAAGATCACCGGCAGCTCGATCCGCGTGCCGGTGCCGGACGTCTCGATCGCGATCCTCAACCTGCAACTCGCGCGCGAGGCCACCCGCGAGGAAGTCCTCGACCACCTCCGCGACGTGTCGCTGACCTCGCCGCTCAAGCGCCAGATCGACTTCATCAGCGCCCCCGCCGCGGTGTCGAGCGACTTCATCGGCTCGCGCCACGCCTCGATCGTCGACGCCGGCGCCACCAAGGTCGAGGGCGACAACGCAATCCTCTACCTGTGGTACGACAACGAGTTCGGCTACTCCTGCCAGGTCATCCGCGTCGTCCAGCACGTGTCCGGGGTGGAGTACCCGACCTTCCCTGCGCCGGCGGTCTGACCTCCCGCCGGGCGGCCGAGTCACCAGGTGCGCACACCTGGTGACCTCCCCCACCGTCCGCCAAGGCGCTGACCACTGCCTCCGGGCCGGCCGCCGGGCCGCCCTACCTGTCGCGTCGGCCGCGGAGGCGGCCGTGTCCGTCCCCTCCTGGACCGCCGACAGCCTCGCCGGCTCGTGGACTCCGCTGGCCGCGTCCGAGAGCAACCCGTTCGCGCGGGCCAACAACGTCGCCTTCCCCTCCGGCGCCTGGACCAGGGACATCAGCCACGGCGAGATGATCCGCGCGAGCAATGACCAGACGCTGACGATCAATTCCTGCAGGGTCTTCAACTGTTGGCGGTTTTGCCGGGTTCTCCTGCATGAATCGGGCATAGCCGCCGGGGTGCGTGTCTTTGTGCGGTGGTCGGTCGTTAGGCCGATCGGGTGCGGGGGTGTGCCCGGTCTCCCGCGGCCTGCTCGCCCAGGCCCACACCACGACCGACCGCGCCACCGGCACCCGCACCATCCGCACCACCATCGACGGCACCGTCCACTCGGTGCGCCGCCCGAAGCGGACCACCCGACGCCTGCGCCGCGCCCGCCGCCAGGTGGCCCCACCGGCCAGGCCGCCCAGGCCGAAGACCACCCCCGGCAAGACCCGCCCCACACCGGCCCGGCCCTCCCCGGCCCGCCGGCCACCGACTTCCCGCCGTATGCCCGACGTGCGTACGGTCCCCGCCACCACCCCCACCGGGGCGGTCAAGCGTCCGGAGGGGCATGACACCCAGGCACCAGCACCTCACGGGCCGGTGCCAGGTCATGGACTACCCGCCCCCCACCGTCCGGAGCCACCTCCGGCCGGTTGCCGGGCGAGGCTCTCACGCGGAACCTGTCGACGACGCACCCGCGCCGCCGAGCGGACCGGCTTCCACCACGCGCACGCCACCGGGTCCACCCCCTCACCCCGAGGTTCGGACCCCACGACGGCAACCGCACACGGCCACGCCGCGCCCGAAAAGCCTGCAACCCTCAGGCACACACAGAGTTCCAGAGACGCTGCAGTACCTGTACCAAGGCCTGGACCCCAACGCGGGCGGCGACTACAACAGCCTGCCATGGCGACTCGGCCTGCTCACCCAGACCAACTCCACCTGCTGACCGCCCCGCTGCGACCCTCGGCGTCTCGGCCGGGGGCCGCACTCCGCTCGGGGGCATCAGGGTCAGCTGAAGACCACGGCGTCAGTTGAAGACCACCGTCCGGTTGCCGTGGAGCAGGATGCGGCCCTGGCAGTGCCAGTTGACGGCCCGGGCCAGCGCCAGGCGTTCGGCGTCGCGGCCGACGGTGACGAGTTGGTCGGGGGAGGCGCGGTGATCGACGCGGATGATTTCCTGCTCGATGATCGGGCCCTCGTCCAGGTCGGCGGTGACGTAGTGGGCGGTGGCGCCGACGAGTTTCACGCCGCGGCGGTGGGCCTGGTGGTACGGCTTGGCTCCGGCGAAGCTCGGCAGGAAGGAGTGGTGGATGTTGATGGCCCGGCCTTCCAGCCGCTTGCACAGGTCGTCGGAGAGCACCTGCATGTAGCGGGCGAGGACGACGAGATCGATGCGGTGTTCCTCCACGAGAGCCAGCAGCCGCGCTTCTGCCTGCGGCTTGGTGTCGGCCGTGACCGGGACGTGCTCGAACGGCACGCCCTCGGCCGCGGCCAGCGGCTCCAGGTCGGAATGGTTGGAGACCACCAGGACGATCTCGGCGTCCAGGGCGCCGCTGCGCCAGCGGTAGAGCAGGTCGGCCAGGCAGTGGTCGAACTTCGACACCATCACCAGCACGCGCGGCTTGAGAGCAGCGTCCCTGAGCTGCCATTCCATCCCGAAGTCGGCGGCTACGGGCGCGAAGGTGTCCCGCAGACGGTGCAAGGTGGTCCCGGCGGCGGGAGCGGTGAAGCTGGTGCGCAGGAACACGCTGCCGTGCTCGGCGTCGTCGAACTGCTGATGCTCGGTGATGTCGCACCCGTGCCGGAGGAGAAACGACGTCACGGCGTGGAGGATGCCGGGGCGCTCGGGACAACTGAGGGTGAGGACGAATTCGCTGTTCATGTACGGCTCCTCAGCACTCGACGACGTTGAGGGCGAGACCGCCGCGGGCGGTCTCCTTGTACTTGTCCTTCATGTCGGCTCCGGTTTCCCGCATGGTCTTGATCGCCTTGTCGAGGGAGACGTGGTGAGTGCCGTCGCCGTGCAGGGCCATCCGTGCCGCGGTGATGGCTTTGAGGGAGGCCACCGCGTTGCGTTCGATGCAGGGGATCTGGACCAGACCGCCGACGGGATCGCACGTCAGGCCGAGGTTGTGCTCGATTCCGATCTCCGCGGCGTTCTCCACCTGTTCCGGGGTTCCGCCCAGGACTTCGGCCAGGCCCGCCGCGGCCATCGAGCAGGCGGAGCCGACCTCGCCCTGGCATCCGACCTCGGCCCCGGAGATCGAGGCGTTCTCCTTGAACAGCACCCCGATGGCGGCCGCGGTCAACAGGAAGCGGACGATGCCGTCCGGGCCGGCGCCGCGCACGAACCGCTCGTAGTAGTGCAGGACCGCCGGGACGATGCCGGCCGCCCCGTTGGTCGGAGCGGTCACCACCCTGCCGCCCGCCGCGTTCTCCTCATTGACCGCCAGCGCGTACAGGGTGACCCACTCCATGGCGTGCAGGGAGTCGGCCTCGGCATCGGCCGCCAGCAGCTTGCGCTGCAGGGCAGCCGCCCGGCGGCGCACCTTCAGCCCGCCGGGCAGCACCCCGTCGTGCGCGCAGCCCTGGCGCACGCACTCCTGCATCACCGACCAGATGTGCATCAGGCCGGCGCGGACTTCGTCCTCGCTGCGCCGGGCCAGTTCGTTCTCCATCATGATCGAGCTGATCGGCAGTCCGGTGGCTCGGGTGTGCGCCAGCAACTCGGCGCCGGTGGTGAACGGGTAGCGCACCGGTGTGCTGTCCGGGACGATCTGCGGGCTGTCGGCCGTACTGTCGTCCACCACGAAGCCGCCGCCGACGGAGTAGTACGTACGCGACGCCAGGCGGTGCCCGTCGTGGGCGGTGGCCTCGAAGGTCATGGCGTTGGAGTGGAAGGCCAGCCGCTTGCCGCGGTGCAGGATCACGTCGTCGCCGGGTTGGAAAGCGATGGTGTGCTTGCCCAGCAGCCGCAGGCTCCGCAACGCCCGGACGCGGTCCATCGTCGGCTCCGCGACGGCGGGGTCGACGAGCTCGGGTGCCTCGCCCTCCAGCCCCAGGACAACGGCCTTCACACTGCCGTGGCCGTGCCCGGTGGCGCCCAGCGAGCCGAACAACTCGACATGGACGCGGCTCGTCTCCTCCAGCAGGCCGTCCTGCTCCAGGGCGTACACGAAGGAGTGCGCCGCCCGCATCGGGCCCACGGTGTGGGAGCTGGAGGGCCCGATGCCGACCTTGAACATGTCGAAGACGCTGATGCTCATCCGGGGCTCCCCCGGTACTCCGTGCTTCCCCGGTACTCCGTGCACGCGTCGACGAGCCAGGTGGCCAGGTAGGACGCGAACGAGGAGCGGACCAGCAGCCAGGCGCTGGAGGCCGCTTCTCCTCGCACCACGAGGGTGATCGGGGCCTGCGCCAGCAGCGTGGTCAGGCATGAGCCGACGGGCGTCACCTGCGGATGCAGGTCAATGGCGCAGCCGTGGGCCAGCACCGTGCGGGCGAGGTGCCCGGACAGGGCCAGCGTGGTGCGCTGCGCCGAGACGTCGGTGACCGTGGCGAACTTGTCACCGATGGCCGACCGCAGCTGCGCGACGAGGTCGTCCTGTCGGCCCTCGGGGGCCACCAGCAGCCATTCGTCCGGGCCCATCCACAGCGCCTTGACGTCGCCGGACATTTCGGCGCGCAGGGGCCCCGGCAGCGTGACACCCAAGGATGCCTCGACGGCCTGGGCCGCGGGACTGCCGGACGGCACGCGCAGAGTGAGGTGGGTCAGGAAGGGCAGTTCCCGCACCTCAAGTCCGGTGGGGAGCTGCGCCAGGGTGTCCTGCCACGCGGAGAGCGGGCTGAAGCGGCTGGGCGTCTCAACCGTCACGGCGAGTTCCCTCCTTGTCGAAGAGCACGGGTTCGGTCACGGTCACCGGGACGGTCCGGCCGTCCAGCGGGACGTAGAGGGTCTCGCCGATGCGCTGGGTTCCCGAGCGCACCAGGGCCAGGGCGAACGTCCGCTGCAGGGCGTCGCTGCGGTAGCTGGAGGTGACGTGGCCCAGCATGGGTACCGGTGGCTCCGGAATGCTGCTGGTGGCGATGATCTGGGCGCCTTCGGGCAGGAGGACCCGCTCGTCGGCCGGCAGCAGGCCCACCAACTGCTTGCGGTCGCCGCGCTGGTTCTCTTCGCGGGAGAAGGACCGCTTGCCGATGAAGTCCGGCTTCTTCTTGGACACGACCCACGACATGCCCAGGTCCTGGGGGGTGACGGTGCCGTCGGTGTCCTGCCCGATGATCGGGTACGCCTTCTCGGCGCGCAGCACGTGCATCGTCTCGGTGCCGTACGGGGTGATGCCGAACGCGCCGCCGGTCGCGTACAGGGCCTTCCACACAGTGATGCCGTCCCAGGCGGGCACGTTGATCTCGTAGGCGAGTTCACCGGAGAAGCTGATGCGGCACACCCGCGCCGGGATGCCGGCGACGGTGGCGTCCCGCCAGGACATGAACGGGAAGGCGTCGTTGTCGACGTCCAGTCCGGGAGCCACCAGGGCCAGCACGTCGCGGGAGCGCGGGCCGACCAGGGGAATGGTCGCCCAGTGCTCGGTGACGGAGGTGAGATGCACGCGCAGGTCGGGCCACTCCGTCTGCAGCCACTCCTCCATCCATTCGAGGACCTTGGCCGCGTTGCCGGTGGTGGTGGTCAGCAGGAACTCCTGCTCGGCCACCCGGATCACGGTGCCGTCGTCGAGGGCCATGCCGTCGACGCCGCACATCACGCCGTAGCGGACCCGGCCCACCTTGAGGGTGCTCATCATGTTCGTGTAGAGCCGGTCAAGGAGCACGCCGGCATCCGGGCCCTGCACATTGATCTTGCCGAGCGTGGAGCCGTCCATCATCGCCACGCCTGTGCGGGCCGCCCGGCACTCGCGCAGCACCGCCTCCTCCATGCTCTCGCCGGCCTGCGGGTAGTACCAGGGACGCTTCCACTGGCCGACGTCCTCGAACAGGGCGCCGTGCTCGACATGCCAGGGGTGCAGCGCGGTCACCCGGACCGGATCGAACAGGTCGCCGCGGTTGCGGCCCGCGAGGGCGGCGAAGGCCACCGGCACGGCGGGCGGACGGAAGCGGGTGGTGCCCAGCTCGGCGACGTCCAGCCCGAGCGCCTCGGCGACGATGCCCGAGGTCATCACCCCCGACGTACGGCCCTGGTCGTGGGCGGTGCCGATCGTGGTGTAGCGCTTGACGTGCTCCACCGACCGCAGGCCCGCCCCCGTCGCCCGCAGCACGTCGCTGACGAGGGCGTCGCGCTGCAGGTCGACGAACTGGTGCGAGCCGTCCGGGCTGTCCTGGGGGCTCGGGACCCGCCACAGCACCCGGCCGGGTGCCGCGTCCGGAAGCGGGGCGGCGGCCGGCAGGGGGGTCGTCGGGCCGGTCCTGCCGATTGCCGACAGGGCCCGCCGGGCGGCGTCCGCGCCGTCGGCCAGGCAGCCGGCCAGGGTGAAGGTACCGCTGGCCGCTCCCGCCGTACGGACGGTGTCCGGCGCCTGGTCGGGCACGAAGGCTCCGATCCCGGCGTCGTAGCGCAGGGTGCCGCGGGCCTGGCTGAACAGCGCCACGGCCGGGTTCCAGCCGCCGGAGACGAGCAGCAGATCGCAGTCGATTCCCCGCCGGTCGCCGGGGCGTCCCTGGCTGAGGGCGGCGACGTGGGCGCGAGAGACGCGCCCGATGCCGCTGGTTCCGGTGACGACGTGGCCCGCGCGTACGTCGATGCCCCGCTCCTCGCACGCGGTACGCCAGTGCGCCGGCACCTCCTCGCGGGCGTCGGTCACCGCGGCGATCCGCAGGCCCGCGTCGGCCAGTTCGAGCGCTGCCGGGTAGGCGCTGTCGTTCGTGGTGAACACGACGGCCCGCTGCCCGGGCAGTACGCCGAAGCGGTTGAGGTAGGTGCGCGCCGAGCCGGCCAGCATGATCCCGGGGCGGTCGTTGTCGTCGAAGGCGACCGGCCGCTCGTAGGCGCCGGTGGCGTACACGACCTGCCGCGCACGGATGCGCCAGATCCGCTGCCGCGAGAGGTGGGCGGGCGCCGCGGCGCCAAGGTGGTCCGTGCGCTTTTCCAGGGCCAGGACGAGTCCATCGTCGTAATGGCCGAAGGCGGTGGTGCGCTGCAGTACCTGCACATCGGCACAAGCGTTGAGCTCCGCGACGACATCGCCGCACCACGCGGTCGCCGGTGCTCCGTCGAGCAGTTCCCGGGTGCCGAGCAGCGACCCGCCGGGCTGGGAGAGCTCGTCGACGAGGACCACGCGGGCTCCGGCACGGGCGGCCGTCAGCGTGGCGGACAGTCCGGCCGGGCCGGCGCCGACGACCAGAAGGTCGCAGTGGGCGTGCATGGTGTCGTAGCGGGCCGTGTCCGGCTCGCTGCTCAGCCGGCCCTGGCCGGACAGCCCCCGGGCGACGAGGCCCTCGTACAGCTCCACGGTGGTGGCCGTGAGCATGGGCTCGGGGAAGGGGGCTTCGATCTGCACGAGCGCGTTGGGCTCTTCGGCTCCGGCGGCCAGGACACCGCGCGGCCTGCCGTACTTGATGCTGTTGGCCACCTGGTGCACCCCGTTGGCCAGCAGGGCCGAGGCGAGAGTGTCGCCGGGATGCCCGGTGTAGGCGGTGCCGTCGAAGGTGAAGGAGAGGGTGGTGTCGCGGTCGATGTGACCGTGGCCGCGGGCACGGAACGGGTTGGTCATCAGCCGGCCTCCTGGCCCTTCTGCCGCTGTACGGCGTGTGCGGTGCTCGTGGTGAGGGGGCGCTCGGCACCGGTCTCGTAGACCGCGAGGAACTCGTGGGTGACGGTGTCGCGCAGGGCGTTGAACCAGCGCCGGCAGCCGGCCGAGTGCACCCACCGTTCGGCGAACGGGCCCTTGGGGTTGTCGCGGAAGAAGACGTACTGGGCCCACTGCTCGTCATCGAGCGCGTACGGGTCGTCGGGGTGGGCGACGTGCGCCTGTCCGCCGTAGTGGAATTCGGCTTCCTCGCGCTCACCGCACCAGGGGCAGGCTATGAGCTGCATGTCGATCTCCTTGGCTGGGGCGGCGGTCAGTGGGCGACGGCGGCTGCGCCGTGCTCGTCGACCAGGGCGCCGGTGGTGAAGCGGGAGAGGGTGAAGGGCGCGGCGTAGGGGTGCGGTTCGCCGGTGGCGATGGTGTGCGCGTAGCACCAGCCGACGCCCGGTGTGGCCTTGAAGCCGCCGGTGCCCCAGCCGCAGTTGAGGTAGAGGTCCTCGACGGGGGTCAGGCCGACGATGGGCGAGGCGTCGGGAGTGACATCGACGATGCCGGCCCAGGTGCGCAGCATGTGGGCGCGGGCGAAGACGGGGAAGAGCTCCAGTGCGGCGGCCATCTGGCGTTCCAGGATGTGGAACGCGCCGCGCTGTCCGTAGCCGTTGTAGCTGTCGATCCCGGCGCCCATGACGAGTTCGCCCTTGTGGGCCTGGGAGACGTACACATGTACGGCGTTCGACATCACCACGGTCGGGTGCACCGGTTCCAGCAGTTCCGAGACCAGCGCCTGCAGCGGGTGGCTCTGCAGGGGCAGCCGCAGGCCGGCCATGGAGGCCAGCACGGAGGAGTGGCCCGCGGCCGCGAGGGCGACCTTCCCGGCGGCGATGTGGCCACGCGTGGTCCGCACCCCTCGCACGCGGCCGCCCTGGATGTCGATGCCGGTGACTTCGCAGTTCTGGATCAGGTCGATGCCGTAGTCGTTGGCCCTGCGTGCGAAGCCCCAGGCGACGTAGTCGTGCTTGGCGATGCCCGCGCGCGGCTGATAGGTGGCGCCCAGCACCGGGTAGCGCACGTCGGGTGAGGTGTTGACGATGGGACAGACCTTGGCGACCTCGTCCGGCTCCAGCCACTCGGCGTCGATGCCGTTGAGCTGGTTGGCATAGACACGGCGCTTGCTGTCGCGGATGTCCTGCAGGCTGTGGGCGAGGTTGAGTACGCCGCGCTGGCTGAAGAGGATGGGGTAGTCGAGGTCCTCTTCGAGGGTCTCCCACAGCTTCAGCGAGTGTTCGTAGATGCCGGAGCTTTCGTCCCACAGGTAGTTGGAGCGGATGATGGTGGTGTTGCGGGCCATGTTGCCGCCCGCGAGCCAGCCCTTCTCCAGGACCGCGATGTTGGTGATGCCGTGGTTCTTGGCCAGGTAGTAGGCGGTGGCCAGGCCGTGCCCGCCGCCGCCGACGATGACGACCTCGTAGGACGGCTTGGGGTCGGGGTTGCGCCACAGGAAGTCGGGGTGGTCGGGCAGGACGTCGCCGGGCGTGGCGGAAGCGTCGTTGTCGTACGGGCGCATTACTGGCCAGCCTCCTGGGCCGCGGGCTGCGGATCGACGGGGTACAGGGGGAAGCGGTCGGTCAGGACCCGGACCCGTTCGCGCAGCGCGGCGGCGTCCTGGTCGTCAAAGCCGGGCAGGAAGGCCGCCGCGATGATGTCGGCGACCTCGGTGAACTCCTCCGTCCCGAAGCCGCGGGCGGCCAGTGCGGGGGTGCCGATGCGGACGCCGGAGCTGACCATCGGCGGGCGCGGGTCGAAGGGGACGGCGTTGCGGTTCACGGTGATGCCGATCCGGTGCAGCCGGTCCTCGGCCTGCCGGCCGTCGAGTTCGGAGTGGCGCAGGTCCACCAGGACCAGGTGCACGTCCGTGCCTCCGGTCAGCACGCTGACTCCGGCGGCCCGGGTGTCCTCGGCCAGCAGCCGTCGGGCCAGGATCGCGGCTCCTTCCAGGGTGCGGCGCTGACGGTCGGCGAACTCCGGCTGGGCGGCCATCTTGAAGGCCACGGCCTTCGCCGCGATGACGTGTTCGAGGGGGCCGCCCTGCTGGCCGGGGAACACCGAGGAGTTGATCTTCTTGGCGAGTTCGGCGGTGGACAGGATCACACCGCCGCGGGGGCCGCCGAGCGTCTTGTGGGTGGTGGTGGTCACCACATGCGCGTGCGGTACGGGCGAGGGGTGCAGACCGGCGGCGACCAGGCCCGCGAAGTGAGCCATGTCCACCATCAGATGGGCGCCGACCTCGTCCGCGATACGGCGGAAGGCGGCGAAGTCGAGTTGGCGG
Organism: Streptomyces sp. NPDC002845; assembly: GCF_053591955.1. NCBI lineage: Bacteria > Bacillati > Actinomycetota > Actinomycetes > Kitasatosporales > Streptomycetaceae > Streptomyces > Streptomyces sp. NPDC002845. The sequence goes on from NZ_JBSFUU010000054.1 coordinate 61,060, forward strand.
GGGTAGGCCGACCAGCCGGCCACGATCAGCTTCGGCCGGTGCTCGTGGGCGAGTTTGCGGACCTGCTCCATGTCGATGCGGTGGTCGTGTTCGCCGACCTGGTAGGCCGCCGCCTGGTACAGGCGCCCGGAGAAGTTGATCCGCATGCCGTGGGTGAGGTGGCCGCCGTGCGCCAGGTCCAGCCCCAGGATCGTGTCGCCGGGCTGCAGCAGGGCGGCCATGACAGCCGCGTTGGCCTGCGCGCCGGAGTGGGGCTGCACGTTGGCGGCCTCGGCTCCGAACAACTGCTTGACGCGGTCGATGGCGAGCCGCTCGATGGTGTCGACGTGCTCGCAGCCGCCGTAGTAGCGGCGCCCGGGGTAGCCCTCGGCGTACTTGTTGGTCAGCACCGAGCCCTGGGCCTGCATGACCGCGAGGGGCGCGAAGTTCTCGCTCGCGATCATCTCCAGGGTGTCGCGCTGCCGAGCCAGCTCCGCCTTGATCGCCGTGGCGATCTCGGGGTCGAGGTCGTGGAGCTGAGCGCCGAGCACCGCGGATCGGGCCGCTCGCTGGTCGGGGGTCTGGGCGGTCATGAGAACTCCCTGCGGAGCAACTGAAAGACGACTGATATATCAACCTCTCGCTTGCGATACGCTAGAAGGGCGGATCGGGCCGCGTCAAGGGAGGATCTGGAGTGACTTCGTCGACCGTCGATGGTCAGGGCCATGGAACGCTGGCCGACCAGGCCTATCGCGCCATCTCGGACCGCCTTGTGACCCTCCAGATCCGCCCCGGAGAGCCCATCAACGACGAGCGGATCGCCGCCGAACTCGGCTTCGGGCGCACCCCGGTCCGGGAGGCCCTCAAGCGGCTGGAGAACGAACGCCTCATCGTCGCCTACCCTCGGCGCGGAACCTTCGCCACCGAGGTGCAGATCGCCGATCTCGGACACGTCTCAGAAGTCCGTCAGCAGCTTGAGCCTCTCGCCGCGGGGCTGGCGGCCCAACGCGCCGGTGAGGACGACCGCGGTGAACTCAACCGGTTGCTCGCACAGCTGGCGGACCCGTCCGACGGCGGCGGGGCGGCGGCGAGCGGGGACCTGATCAGGCTCGACATGGCCGTGCACCGCGCCATCTACGCCGCGACCCGCAATCCCTACCTTGAGGACACCTTGGTCAGGTACGACAACCTGGCCACACGGATCTGGTGCCTGTTCCTCGACCGGCTGCCGGGCCTGGCGGGGCACGTCCACGAGCACGGGCCGCTGCTGCGCGCCATCATCGACCGCGACGCGGAGAAGGCCGCCGCCCTTGCCGCGAGCCACGTGGAAGGGTTCGAGGCGGCGATCCGCGGCGTCATCTGATCCTTGCCACGTCCGTCTCCTTGCCACGTCCGTCGGAACGGCTCCTGCTTGTGCGACGGCCCGCCGACCGACGGCGGGCCGCGCCAGGACGGGAGAAAGGCACCCCACGCTCGATCTGCTCCTCCGGCCCGGTTCGGCGGCTCTGCGGCCGGTGGCGGGACGTCGTCCCTCGACCGTGCTGCCCATACAGCGGGCGTACGCCGGATCCGTGAGCACATCGCGGCCGGTGAGGTGGTGTATCCGGAGAAGTACCCGAGTCTGGTCCTCCTGGTCTCCACCGCGCGTGACGAGCTGCGCGAGGGCGCGGGCCGCCGGAGCTGCTCGTCGCGGCCTTCCCGCCCTGCTCTGTCACGGGTGCTCCAAGTCCCTGGCGGCCCGGCTATCGCTCGGCGTCAGCGCCCGTGGTGGTGCATCACGTGCTTGGTGCGCGAGTAGTCGTCGAGGGCGTACAGGGACAGGTCCCGCCCGTAGCCGGAGCCCTTGAAGCCGCCCCAGGGGATCTCGTTGGCGAGGACGAGGTGCGCGTTGGCCCAGACGGTGCCGGAGTCGAGTCGGGCGGCGACGGCGTGGCTGCGGCGCGCGTTCTCGGTCCAGACGGAGGCGGAGAGGCCGAGGGGGACGTCGTCGGCGCGGCGGACCGCCTCGTCCTCCTCGGTGAAGGTCTCGACGGTGACGACGGGACCGAAGACCTCCTCTCGGGTGATGTCCGCGCCCTCGGCCACGTCGACCAGCACGGTCGGGGCGACGAAGTAGCCCGGGCCGTCCAGGGCGTCGCCGCCGATCGCGGCACGGGCGCCCTGGCTCCGCGCCCCGTCGAGGTGGCCGCGGACCCGGTCGAAGTGGGCCTTGGAGACGAGCGGGCCGGCCTCGACGTCGTCGCCCGAGCGTGGGTCACCGACGACCAACTCCCCCACCTCGCAGACGAGTTCCTCGACGAACCGGTCCGCGGCGGAGGCTGCACGAGGACCCGGCAGGCGGCCCCGCACTCCTGGCCCGAGTTCCAGTAGCCCGCGACGCGCAGCGACGCGGCGGCGGCCTTGAGGTCGGCGTCCTCGAAGACGACGACCGGGGCCTTGCCGCCGAGTTCGAGGTGGACCCGCTTCAGGGAGTCGGCGGCCGCACGGGCGACGGCACGGCCGCTGCCGACCGACCCGGTCAGCGCGATCATGGCCACGTCCGGGTGTCCGGCCAGCCGGGCGCCGGCCACCGGGCCCGGCACCACGTTCACGACACTGGCGCTCACAGATTGCTGACGATCACAGGTTGATGACGATGTCCGACCGGGGTGTCGCGCAGCACGGCAGGACCCCGCCCCGGGCGATCTCGCGGTCCCGGATGCCGCCTCCGTGCCGCATGTCGACCTGCCCCGAGACCAGCGTCGTCTTGCAGGTGCCGCACAGGCCCTGCCGGCAGGACGTCGGTACGCCCAGTCCGGCGGTCTCGGCGGCCTCCAGCAGGGTGGTGTCCGGCGGGCAGAGCGTCTCGACCCCGCTCAGGGCGAACTTCACGGAGAACCCCGTGGTCGCTTCGGCCTGCGAGTCCGTGTCCGCGAGCGGCGCGCCGGCCCTCGCCGCCGCGGCGGGCTCCGTGGCGAAGACCTCCTCGTAGCAGCGGGCCGGATCGCAGCCCAGTTCCACGAGCAGTTCGCGTACGGCGGTCAGGTAGCCCTCGGGGCCACAGCTGAGGATGGCCCGGTCCTGGATGTCCGGGACCGCGGACCACAGCAGCGAGGCGCTCAGCCGTCCGCGGTAGCCGTGCCAGGGTTCGCTCCCGGCGTCGTCCTCGCAGACGTAGGCCGTGGTGAAGCCCGGCAGGTCCTGGGCGATGGTGTGCAGTTCGTCGCGGAAGAGCACGTCGTGCGGGGTCCTGGCGCTGTGCAGGTACACGACGTCGACGTCCCGACGCGGTGTCGTGCAGGGCGCGCGCCATGGACATGAACGGTGTCGCGCCGCTGCCGCCCGACAGCAGCAGGTACTTGTGTGCCGGATGGTCCTCCATGGTGAACAGGCCGTACGGCCCGCGGGCCCGCACCTCGTCCCCCTGGCGCAGGTTGTCGTGCAGCCAGTTGGAGACCACTCCGTCGGGTGTCCGCTTGACCGTGATGGACAGCAGTGCGGGCGGGTCGGCGACGAGGACAGGTGTAGCAGCGGCTGACGGGCCGGCCGTCGACGGTGAAGTCGAAGGTCATGAACTGCCCCGGCCGGTAGGGCAGGTGACCGGGCGTCTCCGGCTGGAAAAGGAACGTCTTGACGTCGTGCGTCACCGTTCTCACCTGGCGGCAGACGAGGGTCAGACCGTCGTCGGCGTCCAGCGGGGGCAGCTCGCCGATCTGAGGAACCTGGGCGCCCGAAGGGGCGTGCAGAGCGGTCACGCGGTGCACCTCGTGTGGTGGAAGGTGGTGGTGGAAGAGGAACGGCGGTCAGGCGCCGAGGTGAGCGGTGAGACGCTCGATGTACCAGGTGACGAAGTTCTCGACCCAGGACTCCGTGGGCGAGTACGGCCCCGGCTCGTACGCCGGGCTGGCGGCACCGATCTGTGCCTCGGCGACGAAGGCCGCGTCCTGGGCGTTCGTCGTACGCCAGACGGAGACCAGGTTCTCCACGTCGTAGTCCACGCCCTCCACGGCGTCCTTGTGCACCAGCCAGGTCGTGCGCAGCCGGGAAGTGGTGGGCGACAGCGGCAGCACGGAGAAGGTCACCGCGTGGTCGCTGAGGAGGTGGTGCCAGGTGTTCGGCTGCAGGTGCAGGCCCTGCCGGCCGAGGCGCGGCTGGGCGAACTCACCCAGCAGCCGCTTGCAGGCCGCCTTGGCGTCGCGGGTCATGGACTCGCCGGCCTTGTCGAGCGGAGTGCGCTCCACGAGGAACCCGGTCGGCCGGCCGGTCAGGCCGTCCACCTGGCGGTACGGCAGGCCCTCGCGCTCCCAGATCTCGGTCATCTCCGCGTCGATCCTCAGGAAGCGCTCGTACCCCGCCCGCCTGCTCGGGCCGATGTCCTCCTCCCGGTAGCCGATCGTCGGGAAGAGCGAGGCTCCGAGTTCGGGATGGCCGCCGCAGTGGTAGCACTCGCGGTTGTTCTCCATCACCAGCTTCCAGTTGCCCTGCTCGATGATGTCGACCTGGTGGGCGACCTTGGTGTCCCTGAGCGCGTGCGGGGCCAGGTACGGCTCGACCGTGGCGGCGACCTCGGCGATGTCCTCCGGCGGCTCGGCGGCGAGGCAGATGAAGAGCAGTCCGCTGATGCTGCGCAGGTGCACCTGCTTGAGGCTGAAGCAGCTCGGGTCGAAGCCCTCGCCGGTCGACTCGGCGTACAGGAGGCGGCCCGTGGTGTCGTAGGTCCAGTGGTGGTACGGGCAGACCAGGTTGCCGACCGTGCCGCCTTTGTCGGACAGCAGGCGCGATCCGCGGTGCCGGCACACGTTGTGGAAGGCGCGTACCCCGCCGTCGTCGTCCCGCAGTACGATCACGGACCAGCGGCCGACCTCCACCGTCACATAGTCACCGGGCTCGGGGATCTCGGGCTCCGAGCCGACGAAGAACCAGTGGCGCCCGAAGATCGCTTCGACGTCCAGCTGGTACAGGTCCTCGTCGTTGTAGAACGGGGACTGAAGGCTCCAGCCCGGCCTGCGGCGGCGGACCAGTTCCACGACGTCCTGCCGGGTGAGCCGCCGCCCCGTAAGTCCGGCGGTGCCTGCGGCGGCGAGGCCCGCCACGGAGTCCGGCATTACTGATGTCATGGACACCACTCCTTCGTCACGGCGCCGACCGGATTCACCCCGTTTTCGGCGCACCGTCACCCGATGGGTCCATGGCACACCGCCGCCGGTACCGGGAACACGAGAGAAATACGGATACCCACCCGGAGATCCCCGGCTCTTCGCTCCTGGGCGCGCCCCCGGGGCGGCTTCGGCCAGAACCCGGACCTCCTGTCGGATCTCACGTTTTTGGGGCTGCCGCTCGCTCCGCGCCGCCGTTACGCTCCACCCATGAACGGCAATCTTCCGGCCGAGCTCACGGGTTTCGTGGGCCGCAGGGCCGAACTCACCCGGGTCCGGAAGATGCTCTCCGACGCGCGGCTGGTGACCCTCACCGGGGTCGGCGGCGTCGGAAAGACGCGGCTCGCGCTGCGCGTGGCGCAGCAGGCGCAGCGCGCCTTCCGCCACGGAACGTGGCTGGTCGAACTCGCACCGCTGCGCACCCCCGGAACCGCTGCCCCTGAGCGTCTGCGACGCGCTGGGCGTCGACCCCTTTCAGAGCCCGCCGCTCGATGTCCTCGTGGACCATCTCCGAGGCCGGCAGCTCCTGCTCGTGCTGGACAACTGCGAGCATCTGCAGGACGCCTGCTCGGCGCTGGCCGAGTCCGTGCTGCGGGCCTGCCCGGAGGTGCGGGTGCTGGCCACCACGCGGCACCGGCTCGGTGTCCCGGGCGAGCACACGTTCCAGGTACCGCCCCTGGCGCACCCGGACCCCGGCCTCCCCGTGTCGCCGCGGACACTCCCCTCGTACGAGTCCGTGATGCTGTTCGCGGACCGGGCCGCCGCCGCGGTGGACGACTTCGCGATCGATGAGGGCAACGCGGCCGAGGTGGCGGCCCTGTGCAGCCGGCTGGACGGCATCCCGCTCGCGCTGGAGCTCGCGGCGGTCCGGTTGCGGTCACTGTCCCTGACCGAGCTGGTGGCACGGCTCGACGACCGTTTTCAGCTGCTCACCTCCGGTTCCCGGACGGCGCTGCCCCGGCAGCAGACGCTGCGCGCGCTCATCGACTGGAGCTTCGGCCTGTGCACGGAATCGGAGCGAGCCCTGTGGGCACGGCTGTCCGTCTTCGCGGGAGAGTTCGACGTGGAGGCGGTTCAGGAGGTCTGCGCGGGTGACACCGCCGTCCCGGACACGTGCGTCCTGGACCTGCTGGCCTCCCTGGTCGACAAGTCCGTACTGACCTGCGACCAGCGCGGGCCGCGGGCCCGTTACCGCATGCTGGAGACGATCCGGCAGTACGGCGAGGAGCGGCTCGCCGCGGACGGAGACGCCGCCGCGCTGCGGCTCCGGCACCGGGACTACTACCTGAGCTTGGCCAAGGAGGCGGGGCGCCACTGGTTCACTCCCACCGCCGGCGAGTGGCTCGCACGACTGCACCAGGAGGACGGCAACCTGCACAGTGCGCTTCAGTTCAGCCTCTCGCAGCCCGGGGAGGCCGCCGCGGGACTGGTGCTCGCGGCGGAGCTGGGCACGTACTGGGAGGGCAGCGGGGCGGTGGTGGCGGGACGGAACTGGCTCGACCGGTTGCTGGCCCGGTCGCCGGACCGGGACAGCGCGCGGGCCCGCGGGCTGGCGGCGGCGGGCTGGCTCGCCGTGCTGCAGGGCGACCCGGAGGCCGCGACGGCGCTGCTGGACGAGTGCGAGGCGATGGTCCCGGACCTCGCCGACCCGGCGATACCTGCGCAGGTGGCGCTCTTCCGCGGGATGGCGGCGATGTGCGCGGGCGACCTGGAGCTCGCCATGCGGCTGATCGAGGAGGCGCTGGCCCGGCACCGGGAGCTCGGCGATCCGTACCTGGAGTCCATGTCGCTGTTCCGGCTCGCCCTGGTCGCCTCGGCGCTGGGCGACGCGGAGCGGGCCGTGGCCTGGTCGGAGGAGTGCCGGGCGCTGTGTGAGGCGCACGGGGAGAGCTGGTCCCGCTCGTACGCCCTGTGGGTGCTGGCCGTGGAGAGGTGGCGCGGTGGCGCGGTGGCCGCGGCGACGGAACTGGCGGAGCAGAGCCTGCGGGACGTCCACCGCCTCGGTGACCGGCTCGGCGTCGCCCTCGGCCTGGAACTGATGGCCTGGATCGCGGTCACCAACGGGCGGGCCGAACGTGCCGCGGTGCTCTTCGGCCAGGCGGACGCGATGTGGCAGGCGTCCAGTGCCCCGCTGGCCGGCTTCGGTCTGCTGCGCGGATTCCACGACGGCGGAGCGGCGACGGCGCGCAAGGTGCTGGGGGCGAGTGCGTACCGCCGGGCCTTCGAGGAGGGCGCCCGCCTCGCGACGGCGGAGGCTGTGCGGTTCGCCCTCGGTTCCGCGGCGCCGGGCGGGCCCGGCGGCAACCCGGCGGATCGGAGCGGCTCCGGCTCGAAGAGTCCGCTGACCCGCCGCGAGACGGAAGTCGCCGCCATGGTCGTGCGCGGTCTGACGAACAAGGAGATCGCCGCCGCCCTGGTCATCGCTCAGCGCACGGTGGAGTCACACATCGAGCACATCATGGCGAAGCTCTCCTTCACCTCGCGGGCGCAGATCGCCGCCTGGGCCACGGACGGCGGTCTCGACCCGGGCCGCTCCCGGACGGCTCACGCGGCTCGCTGAGTCCCCCGGCCACTGGTCGACCGGCGTCCGCTGAGTCCCCCGGTCACCGGTCGGCCGGCGTCCGGCCCGTCCGGGGCACAGGAAAGCCGACGGGCCGGCTCCCGCGAGTCCGAGGACTCAAGGGAGACCGGCCCGTTCGCGTGCTTTTGGACTATGCGAACCAGGAGTCGACGAGGGACTTGTTGTCCGCGATCCATTCCTTGGCGGCTTCCTGTTCCTTGCCCTTGCCCTTG